>NZ_CAWPDB010000099.1:0-50086 GCF_963886625.1 Vibrio sp. V23_P3S9T160 | reverse complement strand
TCAATAACCTGAGGAAATAGAATACATATTTCAGGAGCTTTCATGTTTTCTGGATAGGTTGCTTGAAAGTACTCATATTTGCTGCTGTCATACTTCTGAAGTGCAGTTTTCCAAGGTTTGGTCATACATACTATACCATCAGCTTGTTCAAAGCACTCTTCATCATATGGGCTAGCAAACCAAAGTTTGGGAGAAGGTGAATCTAGGAAAACCTGCTTGTTGTTGCGAATGTAAACTAGATCATACTCCCCGTCTTTAGGCGTATGAATAACACGATTCTTATCACCAAAAGCCCTATCTTCAGGATTAACAATAACACCATTATAATATACTTCATACTCTTCGAGCATTGATCTAATGATATTCATTTCGTTTATTCTATCGCCAGACATTGGCTCAAGGTATGCTTCTGAACTCAGCAAAAAATATATTTTCTTCTTAGGTGCGATCATTTTTTCTGACTCTTTCTATAAATTCTAAGTATCTATTTGGTATATCTTCACTAAAAAAAACCATCGACTCGTTCTGATATTTACTACTAACATCATCATAGCAACTTATCGAATCTAATATTTGCTTTGCGGCTTCATCAACGCTTTCAATTGTATGACACATAGGGAACGCACGTTTCGCTCCATCAAAAGGAGCTAGCAGTGGCCAGTTTCTAACTACAGGGACACATCCATAAGCCATACCTTCAATAATAGATTCATGAGAACCTTCCCTTTCGCTAGTGGAAAGCATAAAGCCAACTTTTCTAAAGAACGAGTCAACATTAGAAATATATCCTAATTCCTGAACTACTCCGTCCGGGAGTAAGCTAATTTCCTTAAGCAACAATTCGTTTTCTTTTGAGTGTATTTCACCTAAAGTTTGACCACATAGCAATAGTTTAAACTCATTATCCTGTTGATAAACAATCTTAAAAACTTCAAATGCAAATCTAAAATCCTTGACGGGTAATGCATATTGCATCATTCCCAGAGTTTTTTTTCGACCTACAGTAAACTCTATAGAAGCAGGACAAACGCGTTTTTTACAACGAATATTATCAATAACATCAATAGGAAGATTAGCAGGGAGCAACCACCCCCACATTTCTAAAAACATATCTCGAATGCCGTTAGAAATGAAAACTAAGCCATCGATTCGACCAAAGTTTATTGTTGGAGGGAAAAATGAAAGAACTTCGTAGGAATGAATCCTGACGATAATTTTCTTGTCTGCACCACTATTTTCAAGCACCCAATTGGTATTATGATTAAGCCAATCAACAAATATCACGTCAGATTTCGCGTAATATTCATCAAATTCAACAGAAGTATACTGCCTGTTTTCTTTATTAAATTCTTGCTTTTTCCGAAATGTTATCGCAAGGTTTTTGAATGCTTTTTCCCTATGATATTTTGATCTATTCTTAATTTTATTCTCTTGAAAAAAGAGTGAATCAAAGTCATTAATATCATACTTTAGACAATCAATGCCTTTTTCCTTAAACGTATCATAGAGAGGCTCGATAAAGTGCCAGCTCCTTGTAGTAAAAAGGATACTTCCATTGAATGCCCCATATTTTACCCTACTCTCGGCTGTGTTATTCGCTTTTTTTGCTAGGTGGCGACCCAGTTTCGAACTATCCAAACCATTAAGAGCCTTCCTATAATTTTTGCCTAGTCCTTGGTAGGTATTCAGATCGTGCAATCTATCGTTGTCACCAGTTTTTTCATTAAAAATAGCAGATAGAATTTCTATCTTAGCAACATATCCAAGGTTAACGAAAAAAGGAGAAATGCGAATAACATATCTCAGAATAGTAACAATAAAAGACTTAATACTTCTTTCAACGTCATTCATTATTTTTTATAGATATCCATGCATTGGCAAGCTAAAAACCTGTTTTGAAAGTTTCTCTGCTATTGGGAAATCACCTTCTTTGTAGCCTAGATATTTAAATGCTGTCTGCATATGCATACATGTTTTATAGTACACCATTGTTGGTATACCTAAAGAACTGTACTCTTGCATTGAGCGTTCTCTATTATCGCTAACTACCGTATATTGAGCCCAAGAGCTGTAATAACCATCTGGTGTATAAGGTGTTATAAATTTATCTGATAGACATTTATTGTAACTTTCTGCAGCTTTATTTCTGTTTTCTAACTCCGTAGGGAATTCAGCTAATTTCTCAAGGAGGATCGCAGCCTGAATAGTATCTAAGCGACTATTTAAACCAATTCTAACATTGTCATATTTGTCTGTTCCTTTACCATGAACACGATATGACTCAATTAATGCAGCCAGTTTGTCATCATTGGTAAAAATAGCCCCACCATCACCATAGCAACCTAGTGGTTTTGCCGGAAAGAAGCTTGTTGTAGCGATATTCCCGAAACTGCCAGCTTTTTTTCCGTTTATGGAACCGCCGAAACCTTGAGCTGCGTCTTCAATCAGTTTCAAATTATATTTATTTGCAATTCTTTGCAGCTCTACATAATTAGCCGGAAGACCAAATAGATCAACGGATATGATTGCTTTTGGTTCCAGATCGCCTTGTTCTATAACCTTGACAATTTGACTTTCTAAGCTTTTAACGCAAATATTAAATGTACGCTCATCAGAGTCAACGAACACTGGAGTAGCTTTAGCATAAGCAACAACTTCAGCCGTAGCAAAGAAAGTGAACGTTGGACAGAACACGGCGTCTCCTTCACCAACTTCAATAGCCATTAAAGCTAACTGAAGTGCATCTGTACCATTAGCACATGTAAGGGCGTGTTTTACTCCTACATATTCCGCCAACGCATCTTCAAGTTCTTTAACTTCAGGACCCATAATATAATGACCGTGATTTAAAACGTCTTGAATCCGTTTATCGATTTTGCTTTTTAGATGCTTATATTGTGATTCTAAATCTATAAATTGCATGAAATTCTACTCTGAAAGCAATGAAACTGTATCACCGTCAAGCACATATTTTTCGCCGGTATGCTGACATGTAGCAATACCCGATCCCGATACTGGTAAATCGATTTGTTCGCCATACTTGCTCATCCAACCAATTTGCTGGGCAGGAACACCAACCATCAATGCATATGCTTTTACGTTCTTATTGACTACTGCACCAGCACCAACCAGTGCGTATTCGCCAATTTCAATACCACATATAATTGTACAGTTGGCACCTAGCGTAGCCCCCTTCCTAACAGTAGTCGTTAGATACTCATTTTTTCTCTCTATAAAAGAGCGAGGGTTGTATACGTTTGTGAAAACCATGCTAGGTCCACAAAAAACACCATCTTCTAACACTACATTATCGTAAACAGAGACATTGTTTTGGATTTTAACGTTATCCCCGATTACGACTTTGTTACCAACGAACACGTTTTGTCCAAGAGAAACACCCGTACCGATTTGGGCTCCCCCACAAACATGAACCCAATGCCAAATTCTTGAGTTTTCTCCGATAGATGCACCGTCATCAACAATTGCGGTTTCATGCACAAAGTAAGTCATTTTTTATTCCAATCGAAAAAGAACACCGAAGTGCTGCTTTTATATTTTCAAACTAGTTTAGCCATTAATGGATGGTGGTTTTTACTGGATGTTTCAATTGGCATCGTCCTGATTTCGTCAACAGTTCGAATTGCGGTTTCGTTATCATCCAATCCATAACCCTTTCCAGCAAGAATTCGTTCATAGCTTTTAGTGTGGAGGCCTGTAAAACCACCAGAGAACTCAAGTTGCTCACCTTCGATGTCAATACTTCGGTAGGTTTTCTTTTCTCCCTGCACTGCGTTATCAGGAAGATTACCTTCGTCGATAGATAAAAACCACTTAACGCACGCTTTTTCATATTCCAGATAGCCAGCGGTGGTCTTATCATCGCGATAGTGCACTTCATTATGCTTGATATCGCCAAAGATGAAATGGAGCATGTCATAGAAATGAACACCAATGTTGGTAGCAACACCACCAGACTTTTCTTCAAATCCTTTCCAAGATTTCAAGTACCACTTACCTCTAGATGTCATATAGGTAAGTTCAACGTCAAATATTTTGTCTCGTGGAGAGTTCTGTACTTTTTCACGCAATGCAATGATAGAAGGGTGCAGTCTCAGTTGGAGAATAGTATTGACCTTGGCACCATATTCTTTCTCATAAGCCTTTAACGTATTGATCTCTTCATAGTTAAGGACTAACGGCTTTTCACAAATCACATCAACACCACTTTTGAGTGCAAATTTCATATGTGGTGAGTGAAGATAGTTGGGAGAGCAAATTGAAACAAAATCAAGCTTTTCGCCTTTCAGTTTCAAGTCTTCAACATACGCCGAAAAATCTTCAAATTCAGTAAAAAATTCTGCATTTGGAAAGTAGCTATCCATTATACCAACAGAGTCGTTAACATCCATCGCCACTGTGAGTTCATTTCCTGTGTCACGAATTGCAGTTAAATGTCTTGGCGCGATGTATCCAGCAGCGCCAATTAAAGCAAACTTTTTCATTGTTCGAACTCCACATTACAGACGCAGATCAGCATCACCTGTTCCAAATACATACTTAATGTCGTAAATTACATGGTTAGCCTTTACCAAACCTTTAATAACGTTCAAACCCATCTCTTTAAATTCATTGTGGTCAACAGCCAAAATTACGCCGTCATAATAATTCCTCTTAAAGTTCTTAACTAATTCAATGCCATATTCTTCTTTCACTTCTATTGAGTCTGCCCAAGAGTCATAAATGTCGACATTGATATTAAAACTCTTCAATTCATTGACAACGTCGATAATCTTTGTATTACGAACATCAGGACAATCACCTTTAAATGTAAATCCCATAATCAGCACATTGGCTTCATCGATATGGATCTTTTTACTGGCAAGCTTTTTCACCATTTGTGTAGCAACATATATACCCATTCCATCATTAATACGGCGTCCAGCTAAAATCACCTCTGGGCGGTAACCTACCTCTTGAGCTTTATGGGTTAGATAGTAAGGATCAACACTGATACAGTGCCCACCAACCAACCCTGGTTTAAAAGGCAAAAAGTTCCATTTAGTCCCTGCAGCCTTTAACACCGCTTCTGTATCAATACCTAGCTTGTTAAAGATTTTAGCAAACTCGTTGATAATCGCGATATTTAAGTCACGTTGTGTGTTTTCGATTACTTTCGCAGCTTCAGCAACTTTAATCGAAGGCGCTTTATGGGTACCTGCTGTAACAATAGAAGCGTAAACTGAATCCACAAAATCAGCCACCTCAGGTGTCGATCCAGACGTGATTTTCATAATAGTAGTCAGTCGATTTACTTTATCACCAGGATTAATACGCTCAGGGCTGTAACCTGCAAAAAAGTCACTGTTAAGGACTAAACCTGACTGTTTCTCAATGATAGGAAGACAAACTTCCTCTGTAGCGCCTGGGTATACTGTGGACTCAAATACGACAATATCACCATGTGAAATCACTTTTGCTAACGCTTCAGATGCTTTTTTAAGTGGGTTAAGGTCGGGTGTTTTTTCGTCCGTAATTGGTGTCGGGACGGTGACAACATAAAAATTGCAGTTTTTAATATCTTCAAGCTGATGCGTGTAAGTCAGCAAAGGTGAACTATTGAGCTCTTCTTGGCTGCATTCTAGGGTTAAATCAACTCCAGACTGTAACTCAGCAATCCTTTTTTGATTAATATCGAAACCTGTGGTGCTGATTTTTTTACCAAATTCAACAGCAAGTGGCAAACCAACATAACCTAAGCCTATAATACCAATATTTAAGTTTTCTAATTTCATTTCTATTCTAACCCACAGTTCAAAGGTTCAATGGCAAACCGACTTCTTTATGATCACGAGCAGAACGATAAATACCAATCAGTAGCTCTAACGACTTTAAGCCCTCTCGTCCATCGGTTTCTGGTTCCGCATTTCCGCGCAACACATCAGCGACATTTTTAAAGTATGGTGGATGACCAAAACCATACACAGACGTCGTTTGATAATTCGCTTGGTCTATTTGCTGGTCATACTCTTTCGACTCTTCAAAATTCCATTCTTGTATTTCATTGACAGCCACGCCCCCAATACGAACTGTTCCTTTTTCACCAAGAATGGTAATAGAACCTTCTAAATTATTAGGGTAAGTACACATGGTGACGGCCATAGAACCAAGCGCACCATTTCGCCACTTCATATTCACTACACCAGTATCTTCCACTTCTATATCACGATGCGTTGATGTCATGGCATGTAAAGAGTCTACCGGACCAATTAGCCAGTGCATCAGATCAACATAATGAGTAGCTTGATTCATAAAAGCCCCACCATCCATGTGCCAAGTGCCTGACCAAGCTGCTCGGTCATAATATTCTTGCGGTCTAGTCCAAAACACATTTAAGTGAACCATATGAATTTTTCCAAAACGCTTTTCGGTTACCGCACGTTTAAGCAATTGCAGCGTTGAATTTCGTCTGTTTTGCTTAACAACAAACAGTCTCACCCCTGCTTCATCGCATGCATTCACCATAGCAAGACCATCTTCCCACTTTGTCGCCATCGGTTTTTCAGTAATAACATGCACTTTAGCCTTCGCTGCCTTAATTGTTTGGCTAGCATGTATTCCACTCGGTGTACAAAGCGTAACTAAATCTAACTGCTCAGATTCAAAAAGCTTATCGATAGAGATATAGCCAGGAACCTGATAACGTTCTGTATGTTCAGCTAGAACAATAGGGTTGTTATCACAAACAGCAACAAGCTCATATTCTGGATTCAGTTGTTCAATAGAAGCAAAATGGTTTTTTGAAATACGCCCACATCCAACAACGGCTATACGGATTTTCCTTTCTTTTATCATTAATTGTTCCACTCAAATTTCATGAAGTGATTCATTTTTGAATCTCGGTTTTTCACATCACCTGAGACACTTTCTTACCACGGAAATCGCATGAACATCACCGCCCTGTAAGGCTTTCGAGAACCTTACTTAGGTAGTTTTCGTCCATTGCGTAGTTCATCCGTTTACGTTTAATGCCACCTTTAAAGGTGGTTTCACTCTTTAATAGATTCAAACACATCTGCCTGATCCTTGCTAAAGCCTCTGCGCGATCATCGGCTCTAATACGAGAATTATCCTCACTAAATGCGGTATCAAGGGACCAATGCATGGCCTCTACGCCTCAATGAGAACGCGTCGCTTCAAGCAGCCTTTGAGCTTCTAATTCTTTAGAGCATATATAGTAACGAATACTCACATCTTGCTCTGTTGCTACAGCCGATTCTTGGCGAATTGAAGCGACGATGCCCATTGATTTTAGCTCGGGGCCATTCATTCTCAATATCACCTAAAACCGACAAATCACAGTTCACTAAAGCCACTCTCGTTTCCGTTCTTCCGTGACTTTTTTCTTGAGCACTGTAAGAGCTGCCGTCAAAGTCTTGAAGCATGTCCATTCGAAAATAATCATCAAAGGCTTGCTCAAGCATTCCCTGATACCTTTCACTGCTAACAAATAATCCGCTTCTTTATCGAGGATTTTCTGCGCTATTTTCTTTTGGCATCCCAT
This sequence comes from Vibrio sp. V23_P3S9T160, assembly GCF_963886625.1. NCBI lineage: Bacteria > Pseudomonadati > Pseudomonadota > Gammaproteobacteria > Vibrionales > Vibrionaceae > Vibrio > Vibrio sp. V23_P3S9T160. The sequence continues at coordinate 42,525 of NZ_CAWPDB010000099.1, read as the reverse complement.
TGCATCAATCGTAACCAAGCAGCCTTTTACCTCTAGCAAGTCAAGTAGCTTGGGGATCGCGGTAATCTCATTACTTTTACTATCAACCTTCTGTTGGCCGATACTCATTCCGTTTGCAATAGCAAAAGCAAAAGCGTTCACCATGTGGATCGTTCCTTTACCTTTCGAGCGGTCATAAGAGCCACATACATAATGTTTTGCCGTCGATAGCGATGGCTTCTCCATCCGTCAGTGTATGGCAGTCAGGCTATAAAGCTTCTTTGCAACCCTGCCGGATTAATCATGCCCATCACACGAGACAAAGTATCTGCCGATGGAATGCCTGCCTCAAAATGACCATATCGTTTTAGGAAATCTAAGCGAGCATTGCCAAAGTCAATAATGCCATCCCAACCGTCATGACCAGACAAGACGCCACAAATTGTCAGCAAAATAATATCTGATAATTTGTGATCTACTTTGCTTTCTTGTCGGTAGTCTTTAATGATTTGGAAATGCATAAATGGGTTGGTTAACTCGCTCATATTTAGGCTCCTATATTGTCTAGGAGCAATTAGAAAACAACGAAAATGATCTACAAGCAGATCTTTATTTTCATGTGGTTACATTCAATAGTTGGGATTAGTGATAGGTTCAAAACGGATTCTTAGCATCTTTGCAGCCCTTATATATCAACGACCTTCATGCGGTTTCCCTGATGCGGTTTCCTGTTTCTGCCATGCTACCGCCCTTAGGTCTAACTCCTACAAGCGGTTACTCCATATAAACGAACTCATCCCTTATGTAATCGGTGCGAGCTATTGGGCAGAAATACTACATCAAAACCATACATAGAGCGAGACTGTCGCTAGCCTAGATTAGATTTTGTGATTACAGCCACTAGCTAAGCCGCTATAATGCACATAATTGTTCGTATTATAACCATAGGAATTTTGTATGATCATCGTAACTGGTGGCGCTGGCATGATTGGTAGCAACATCATCAAAGCGCTAAATGAACAAGGCATTACTGATATTCTTGTTGTCGATAATTTAAAAAATGGTCGTAAATTCAAAAACCTAGTTGATCTGGACATTGCCGATTACATGGACCGAGACGATTTCTTGGTGCAGATCATGTCTGGTGAGGATTTCGGCTCTATTGAAGCGGTATTCCATGAAGGCGCTTGCTCTGCCACCACCGAATGGGACGGCAAATATGTAATGCTTAACAACTATGAATATTCTAAAGAGCTACTACACTACTGCTTAGAGCGCGACATTCCATTTTTGTATGCTTCATCAGCCGCAACCTATGGCGATACCGATACCTTCATTGAAGAAAAAGAGTATGAAGGTGCGCTGAATGTGTACGGCTATTCCAAGCAGCAGTTTGATAACTATGTGCGCCGTATTTGGCAAGAAGCACAAGCACACGGTGAGACTCTTTCCCAAATTACCGGTTTTCGTTATTTCAATGTCTATGGCCCGCGTGAACAGCACAAAGGCTCAATGGCTTCTGTTGCTTTTCATTTAAATAATCAAATGAATGCGGGTGAAAACCCGAAACTGTTTACAGGTAGTGAAACCTTCCAGCGTGATTTCGTTTATGTGGGCGACGTTGCGGCTGTGAATTTATGGTTTATGAACAGCGGTGTATCTGGTATTTATAACTTGGGTACTGGCAACGCAGAATCTTTCCAAGAAGTGGCCAAAGCCGTTATCAAGCACCATGGTAAAGGTGAGGTTGAAACCATTCCATTCCCAGATCACTTGAAAGGTGCTTACCAAGAGTTTACTGAGGCTGATCTGACGAAATTGCGCGCCGCAGGTTGCCAGCATCAATTTAAGACGGTGGCTGAAGGTGTGGCTGAGTATATGGCTTTGATTAATAAGTAGTGATAGCTGTAATCACCCCCTCCTAACCTCCCCCTAAAAGGGGGAGGAACTAGTAAACATATCTCCCTAAAAGGCTGCTCTCCTATTACTGGAAGACTAATATGGAGTAACCATTGGAAGGGGAAGAATGAAAAATTGATCATGTTTCTTAGACATATGAAAAGCATTGGCTGCTAACTCGTGGAGTATTGATGAACATATTAATGGCCTTATCTCAACTTGAGGTCACTGGGGCAGAGGTTTATGCCACAACCGTTGGCGATGAACTGACAAAGCGTGGGCATAAGGTATTTTATGTTTCCGATACGCTAACAAAACCTCACCAAGGGCTATTTTATAAACTCCGTTTTAATAAACGCAGTATTCCTCGCCGCTTTTGGCATGTGGGTTATCTTATTTATCTGATTAAGAAACACCATATCCAGCTAGTGCATGCTCACTCTCGCGCTTCCAGTTGGAGCTGTCACATTGCTTGCAAATTAACAAATACGCCTATGGTCACCACAGTACATGGCCGTCAGCCTGTACACGCCTCTCGTAAAAAATTTCACGCAATGGGTGACAAAGCGCTGCCGGTTTGTGAGGCCATTGAACAACAACTCATGACTGAATTGAATGTTCCACAAAGTTCGCTCGTCGTAAGCCGAAACGGAATTGAAACGCAAGAATTCGCTTGGCAAAATGCTCCTCAAAATAGCAAACCTGTTGTCAGTATTATTGGTAGGTTAACCGGCCCCAAAGGGGATCTTTGTTATCGGTTGCTCGATGAGTGTTTAGACTCAGCGAAATACCACATTCAGGTCATATCTGGATCTAAAATTGAAGCGCGTTTTAATAAGTTTACTTCTGACGTTCACTTTCTTGGTTATTCACAAGATGTCGTCTCGATACTTGCTCAATCAGACTTAATCATTGGGGCTGGCAGAGTGGCAATGGAATCTTTGTTGTGTGGACGGCCTACACTGGCAATCGGTGAGGCAAGTGCAATTGGTATTGTCGATGACGATAATATCGCTGCGGCCATGGCAAACAACTTCGGTGACATCGGGCCTAAAGATCTCGATATTAATTTTTCAAAAATTAGTCAATATGTAGAACAAGGGTTAAAAACGCCACACTGCTCGCCACAAGTCAGTGAAATAATTCAGCACAGCTACAGCTTAACCAATGTGGTCGATCAAATAGAAGATATTTATCAAACGGTTTATGTTGAAAAGCTGCGTAAAGAGATGCCGATTATTATGTATCATCGCTTTATTAAGGATGAAAGTGAAAAGGGCGTACATGGTACCTATCTGCATATTGACATGCTTGAAAAGCACTTCAACCTGCTAAAAAAAATGGGGTTTGAAACGCTAACCTTTAAAGATTTAGCGGATAAAGGGCTTATTCACCGCCTTGAATCAGGCAAGCGCTATATCATCTTAACGGTTGATGACGGGTATCAAGATAACTACGAATTGATGTTACCGCTATTACAAAAATACGGTTTTAAAGCGGTTGTCTATGTAGTAACGGGGGAGGATTTTAACCGTTGGGATGTTGAAGTACCGAGCAACCCAGAAAAACCAGTGCCTTTAATGTCTCGCAAGCAAGTCAAAGCATTACACGATTCAGGGCTGGTTGAAATTGGCGGCCATACAATGACTCATCCATTTCTCAGCAAACTCAGTGAATCTGAACAGCATAAAGAGATCTCACGTAATAAGCTTGAACTCGAAGAGCTACTAGGCGAACAACTAGTTTCTTTTGCATACCCTTATGGCGATCATGATGCGCTCTCAAAACAGATCGTGCATCAATGTGGCTATCAATTTGCGGTTGCTACTAACAGCGGCCCATTGTTAATGCATCAAGATCCGTATCAAATCCGACGTATTGCTATTTTCCCTAAAACCGATGTGTTTGGCCTATGGCGCAAAGTGCGCGGTAATTATACATTTCGTAAAATGGGGCACTAACTATACTTGTAATTAATAACAGTATTAGTTTATTAAGCGAAACTAATACCAAGGGGTTGAATATGTCTGGCTTTACTTTTCTAGCAAGATTACGTAATAAAATTCGAATTAAGCCGAACAATCATATTCAGGTTGGTCAAAATACTCGTATTCGTTATTGTAACATTCACGTCAATGGTAAAAATAATCACCTTATCATTCATGATGGTGCTAATTTAAAAGGCGTTTCAATTGAGTTGAATGGTGAAAACTGTACGTTAGAAATCGGGACAAATTGTATTATAGGGGAGAATTGCTTTTTCTCTTGCCGAGAACGCAACACTCGACTTGTTATCGGTGACAACTGTATGTTTTCACGTAATGTAAAGATAATGACGAGCGATGGCCACAATGTTTTACAAAATGGTAAACGCATCAATCTAGCTAAAAGTATTGATATAGGCTCACATGTATGGCTAGCGGATAATGTTACCGTCTTAAAAGGTGTATCTATTGGAAGTGGTTCTATAGTAGGTATTAACTCAACAGTAACACATTCCGTGGCCGATAACTCAGTAGCAGCGGGTAATCCTGCTCGAGTTATCGCTGATTCTATAGTTTGGCAGGAAGAGTTAACTTTTTAAACTAACCGTTTATTCAATAAATATTTAAAACAACTCTTATCACAAAAGCCTGTTTTATTCTAACGCACAAGTAGATAATAATAAATATCATTTAAACAGATGGCGGATTTTTATCCTTTCCTATCTCTGAAAAACGGATCAACAAGCCACACAAGATCGTTAGTAAATAAATAAGATGTGTATGGTGCAAGGGAACATCAGTTAAACCGGCAAGCATAAGCATAATGAGCATGCTATTAACTAGTGGATTACCGATATATTTAACACCCGAACGAGTAAAATTAATGATTAAAGTAAAACAAAATAAAAGCATTACCAGAGTTCCCACTACCCCATAGCGGGCTAAAGAATCTAAATATTGATTATGTAAATGGGGCTGAATAGCTGCACCACGATTTTTCATACCGGAAATGCTGTCTTGCAAACTGTCATCCCCAAGACCAAAAATAGGGTCATCAACAATCACATCCAAACTATGCTTCCATAAGTCCAAGCGAATACCGATAGAGGTATGATGGTTCCCTTTCTCTATCATCGAAATTTCGTATTGCGTCTGTTTAATCCGAGTATCAATTTCTTTCTCAAAAAATGCATAAAATAGCACCGAAATAACACATATTGAAAAACACCAAAAAATATAATGTTTAACGGTCGGCCTTACTGTAGCAATCATCAAATAAAGAATGACCACAGGTAAAAAGAGGACTACACCTCGCACATCGGTCATGATGATGGCTGTCAACGAAAGCAAGCCGCCTATACTAGCAAGCGTTTTTAATGTTCTATCTGATTGATTTAAAAAAAAGTAAACGCAACACAACAAAAGAAAAGAGACGTATAACGCATAAGGTATCGGGTTTGTCGCAATGCCAACACGCGCAATGTTCATCACAAAATGTTCATACAACGCATTCAGCCCGCAAATAACTGAAGCTAATGCAACAATATAATAAATCCACTGGCGTGATATTTTATTCCACGGTACAAAAAGCAAATAAACCAAACTTGCAATTAACGTTCTAGGCAAAGAAAATTCATCACTACGGAAAAAATGATAGCCAGAGAAAATCACTATTATCAATAATCCAGAGATAAAAAAACCTCTTAACTCTGAATGCCAGTTTTCCCTAATTGCATGTCGATATCTCAACAGACAATAAATAGAAACTATTGGTATTAAGCGTGAAAGAATAAACTTACTATCAGAGAAATTAAATATCACCATTAGAACAACCAATAATGGTGATAATAAAAATAACTTTTCTATATGATTAATTTTTTTGTTTTTTATAAGCATTATTTGCTAAAGCCATTTTTACTTTGCGGTACAGTGAGTACAATTCACGAGTGGGTTTTCTGTACAATGGAGCCTTGGGTTGCTGTTCGTTTTGAAACGTTGTGTCAAAGTATTGAGGATTTGCAACCACACTTGGTAGGAATAAGAATGAAGGCATCTGATGCAAATATAGTGACCCCATATAGTTATCAACAGGCATCGACCAGCACTGTGAAGACTTAAGTAATTTCGTTGCTGCATCAGGAGAAAGTGCATAAGCTCTAGCGCCACCAAAATTATTACTTAGAAAATAGATGTCATAGTTATTTTCCTGTTCCTTCAAGAACAGTTCACTGCGATCACAAGCTTCCTCCAATCTCAAAAAGCCATATTCTTGGGTTTTAATTTTGATTAGATCAATAAAATGTATAAAGCAGGGTAATAGCTCAGCATCATCCTCTAAAACAATGATCGGCTCATTCAACTCAACACTCTTTTGCCAGAGTAGATAATGGCTCGCGTAGCAGCCCATCTCCCCTTTTGAAGGCATTTTACCACTGGTAAACCATAACCGCTTGGTATAGTCATAATTGGCAAATAAAGGGTGTGGAGGAACAACTCGACCATCAATCGCATCAAAGAACTCAAAATCCAGGCCGTAATTAGCCATTTGTTGCTCAATGGATGCTCGTCTTTCTAGGCTGTTTTTAAGGCTAATAACGTAGATTTTCATCACAAAAACTCGAATTTCTATAATATGCTCGCCAATATGCTGCACAATACTTATTCTCAGATTGAGGCGGATTAGAGCATATCTTGCCTAGCATTTGAATGCATTTGTTAACAGAAATTGAGTTTTATCAAACGAACGCTGTGCTAGAATGGCCGTAAAATAAGAATGACGGTGAAAAATGAAGTTACTGATTGTGGGTCCTTCATGGGTAGGCGATATGGTGATGTCACAAAGTTTATATCAACGCCTTAATCAACAGCACCCTGATGCACAAATTGACGTTCTAGCCCCCGCTTGGTGCAAACCTATTTTGGAACGCATGCCAGAAGTGAATTGCGCGATTGAAATGTCGATTGGACATGGCGCTTTTAATCTTGCTGGTCGGTGGGCGCTCGCCCAAGAGCTAAAACGCAACAATTACACTCATGCCTATGTCTTACCAAATTCGGCAAAATCAGCACTCATACCGCTATTTGCGGGTATTCCTTCTCGTACTGGCTGGAAGGGTGAGTTTCGCTACGGCTTACTTACTGATCTTCGCCCTAATCGTAAAGTGTTCCAGTATATGGTTGAACGCTATGTGGCTCTTGCTTATTCAAAAGAAAGCATGCTCGATAAAGTACAGCTAGAAAACTGCCCTCATCCTTCTTTATTAGTTGATAGCAAAGCTCAGCAATATGCCATTTCAAGATTAGGCTTATCGACAACCAAACCAATTGTCGGTTTATGCCCAGGGGCTGAGTTTGGTCCGGCTAAAAGATGGCCTGACCACTATTATGCTCAAGTTGCACAACACGCTATTGAAAGCGGCTATCAAATCTGGCTTTTTGGCTCGACCAAGGATAGCAAAGTATGTGACCTCATTCGTTCAGCACTTAGCACCGAACAACAAAAATATGCCTTTAATCTAGCTGGACAAACCTCACTTGTTGAAGCTGTGGATCTGTTGGCTGCTTGCCATACCGTCATCAGTAATGATTCAGGATTAATGCATGTCTCCGCCGCCGTAGATTGTAATATCGTCGCAATTTATGGATCAAGCTCACCGCAATACACGCCACCGCTAACTGAGCGCTTAGAAATGGTATATACCGATATTGAATGCCGCCCATGCTTTAAGCGAACCTGCCCATTAGGGCACTTAAATTGCCTAAATCAACTGCAACCGGTGCAAGTTATTCAAGCTTTAGATAGATTTATTGGAAAAGATTCATGAAACACCTCTGGTTTGAAAAAGGGGCTTATGCCTCGAAGGCCGCGCGCCAATACTTGAATGGTTATTTTAATCCTTTAGCGATCAAGAAAATTGCCGTCATTCGCCATGCTGCGCTCGGTGATCAAGTCATTGTGCGCCCCTTTTTGATTGAAGCTCGGAAGTTCTTCCCTCATGCAGAAATAACATTAGTCACCGTTTCAAACTACCTCTATGGAACACCAGTAGAGTTAGCGGATAAAACAGTGGTAATGAAAAGCCGTGAGGATTCAAAACACTTATCACTCAAGCAAAAATGGCAAGACTACAGCCAACTGGAAGAGCAAGATATTATATTTGATGTCGCTGGGACAAATCGCTCTTACTGGATGACATTACTGACTAAAGCAAAACTCAAAGTTGGCTTTCCTTACACGCCATTTTTATGTGGCACCTTGTATAACTTGGCAGTATTTCGCTCTGACTTTCAACCAGAAGTAGAATGCATGCTCGATATGCTTAAAATCCTTGGCCACAGCCCAAGCTATCCTCTCGATTTTGCCTACCCAGACAACAGGCAACTTTGTGATTTTGAGACACCTTACCTTGTCTATTTCAGTGGAGCTTCGCAGCTGAGAAAAATCTTATCTAAGCCTGAAATGCGTGCTGTCATCGAGCAAACTATTGAGCAGCAACCCAATGTAAAACATGTCTTCCTTGAGGGAAAAAATGAGTTTGAAAAAGGTGAGTATCTACAAGATCTTGCAGAGGCTGGAAAATTAACGATTCAGCCATGCTTACCTTTAGATGAATTAGTCACGTTTATTGCGAAAGCAACATTAGTGATTGCTCCAGACACAGGCATACGCAATGTGGCCATATCGACCCACACACCAACTGTTGGTATTTTTTACGCTACCGTCCCTTTTCGTTATACACCATTGTATGAAGCACATACGATCGTGATGAATGCCAATGGTGAAAAGCCTTCTACTGAGCAAATTACTGCAGCGATTACTGCCACGTTGAAACAGCGCTCGATAACCGAAAAAAACAGATAGGATCAATCAATATGAGCCAAGTAACTGTATTAATCGCAAACCGATTAATCCGCTTGACCGGGAATATTTTTAAAATGCTCGCTTATCCATTTCATTGGGTGTTTCCAAAGTTGCGTTTTACCATTCCTGCCTATTCACCAGCAAAATGGGCACGCTCCAATCGCAGTGCTATTCCACGTACAATTTGGCAAACCAACTTTACCGATCAAGCCTCCCTACCCGTTTATATTAACTACTTATTTAATCGATTAATGTCGCTCAATTGTGACTATCGCTATGTAAGTACCGAAGCCCGTGGTGAGTATTTACGAACCCACGCATCAACTGAAATCTATGATGCTTACATGCGGCTAACCAACGGCGCTGCTCAAGCCGATTTATGGCGTTTAGTAGTACTCAATAACGAAGGGGGCGTCTATATGGACATTGACGCAACTTTGGTATGGTCTCTCGATAAACTGATTGGCGATGAGCAACAAGCGGTTTACATAAAGATTGACAACAATACTCGTTTTACCAACTACTTTATCGCCTCAGCACCCAATAATAACGACCTCAGCCAAGCGATTGAAAAAGTACTGCATAACATTGAGAACTACGACCCTAAAATGGGCGTTTATTATTCAACCGGGCCTGGCGTATTTGATGAATTACTTAAAGGCAGAGAAGATCTTTGCACAAAAGATAGAAAATACGTTTGTATTCAAGGTAGTTTTACCAATGAACATTTTCAATATATAGATCGCCCTCGTTCGAAATGGACTCACATTAATCCGGATGATTTGGTAAAGAAAAAGGAACAGTAGAGTGGTGATTCGTGCTCTCTATACCTTACTTCTCTGTGTAGCTTCTCCTTTTTTAATGTGGGGCTTGTACAAAAAGCGGCCGGGCAAGCCGTGTGTTGGTGCTCGCTGGAAAGAGCATTTTGGCTTCACACCACCGCTTAAAACTAATCAATCCCCTATTTGGATCCACGCAGTATCGGTTGGAGAAACGCTTTCAGTTTCTCCACTGATAAAAAAACTCAAATCACAATATCCTGATCAGCCGATTGTTATTACCACAACAACCCCCACCGGTGCAGAGCAAGCGGCTAAATTAGAAGAGCTTGCCGAGCATAGATATATGCCCTTTGACTTTTCTTTTGCCGTTCGTGGTTTTATAAAACGGATAAAGCCAAGCCAAATGCTGATCATGGAAACAGAATTATGGCCCAATACACTCAATACCGTAGCCAAAGCCAATCTACCCATTACAGTGATTAACGCACGTTTATCTGAACGTTCTTGTCAACGATACGCTAAATTTCAACCGATATTTAACTTATTAGCCTCTCACTTAACACGTGTACTTTGTCAGTATCCAGATGATGCACAGCGATTTATACGACTTGGTCTTACAAAGGAAAAAGTGTCTGTTACTGGTTCAATTAAATTTGATATTAATATTGATCAAGCAATCATACAAAGAGGCAAGCAGTTAAGATCTCATCTAGGGAGTGCGCGCCCAGTTTGGATTGCAGCCAGCACTCACCAAGGTGAAGATGAACAAGTGTTAGCCGCTCATGCCAAAGTACTTAAAGCACACCCTAGCGCACTGCTTATGCTTGTTCCGCGCCACCCTGAGCGATTTAATGCTGTTTTTGAGTTATGTAAAACACAATTTATGAGTGTGCGGCGAACTCAAACAGAGAATAAACTCGATCCAGAAGTACAGGTCTATCTAGCTGATACTATGGGGGAGATGCTAGTACTCATGGGATCTGCTGACATTTGCTTTATGGGCGGAAGCTTAGCGGGTGACAAAGTCGGTGGGCATAATTTACTCGAGCCAGCTGCGCTTGGTTTACCCATGTTGACTGGCCCAAGCTATTACAACTTCAGTGAAATCACTCAAGCCCTCAATCAAGCCGATGCTTGTGTGATCACACAAGATGCAGAGCAAATTGCACAAATGCTTTGTGAATGGTTCACTGATAACAAACAGCGTATTCATCGCGGCAAGCAGGGTTATCAAATCGTAGAACAAAACCGTGGCGCTCTTGCCAAAACACTTGAATATTTAGATTTATAAAGAGAATACTCTTAATGAAACGACTAATTGTTGATCTTGATGGGACACTAACTCAAGCCAATACTTCCGATTATAAAAACGTCCTACCGAGAATGGATGTGATTGAACAACTGCGCAATTATAAGCAAAAGGGGTTTGAGATTGTAATTTCAACGGCGCGTAATATGCGCACTTATGAAGGTAACGTCGGTAAAATCAATATCCATACTCTTCCTATCATTACTGAGTGGCTGGATAAACACCAAGTTCCGTATGATGAAATTTTAGTGGGCAAACCTTGGTGTGGGCACGACGGCTTTTATATTGATGATCGCGCCGTGCGCCCTACCGAATTTTCCTCAATGAGTTTGGAAGAGATCCACCAACTCTTCGAGAAGGAAAAATCATGTTCCTGATAATGTCTGGTGCCTACGTCGGGCAAGAATTGGAATCTGAATTTGGGCGTATTCCACCTAGCTTTCTACCTTTAGGCAATCGTCGCCTGTTTCAGCATCAAGTCGCTTTGGCACCACAAGGCTTAAAAGTCTATCTCTCTTTGCCTGAATCTTATGCTATCTCAGAAATCGACAGTCAGTGGCTTGAACAGCATCAGGTGACGATTATCGCTACGCCTGATGGACTGAGCCTTGGCGCTTCTTTGGTTGCTGCACTCAATATTAGTGGCCACTCACTTAATGCACCACTGCACATCCTCTACGGTGATACGCTTTTTAACCAACTTCCTGTTGGAGATGATATTGTCAGCGTTTCCACCGCGAAAGACAGTTATAACTGGGCCGTATTGACTAATGATGAAGTTGATTGGCTACAAGATGCCAACACTCCAATGAATAGCGAAAGTCAGCGGATTATCGATGGCTACTTTAAATTCAGCCGCCCACGTGAACTAGTTCGCAGTATTACACAGAGTGAATGGCAATTTATTGCTGGTCTTAACCGCTATCATAAAAACGTAGGCTTAAGTGCCGTCAACTCGATTGGCTGGCTCGATTTTGGTCATGTGAATACTTACTATCATTCCAAAGCTGAATTCACAACTCAGCGCGCCTTTAATGAGCTCACTATAACCGCCAAATGGATTGAAAAATCGAGCATAAAGAACCAAAAAATAGCTGCTGAAGCTTACTGGTTTGACAATCTGCCGATGACAATGCGTGGTTTCATCCCACAATATTTAGGTAGTCAAAACAGCGAGGGGAAAATTTCCTATCGCTTAGAATATCTCTACCTCACTGCGCTGAATGAGTTATTCGTTTTTTCCAAGCTGCCAAGTCAAATCTGGCAAAAAATCTTAGCCAGCGCGGTGGAGTTTTTAAGCCTGTGCCTTGAGCAACCTACCGAGCCGAATGATCCCATCAATACTCTCGACATACTGTTTGCCGATAAAACCACTCTACGCCTTAACGAATTCTGTGCATCGCGACGCATCACGTTAGAAAAAAAGTGGCAATTTGCAGGACAAGATGTCTCGCTCGCGCAAATTCTGCGCGATAGCCAAAAACATCTGCCTAATGGAGAACCCTTACTGGGCGTCTTGCACGGTGATTTTTGCTTTAGCAATATTTTGTATGACTTCCGAGCCAACAAAATTAAAACGATCGACCCTAGAGGGATGACGCCTGACGGGCAGAAAACACTGTATGGTGATATCCGCTACGATTTAGCTAAGCTGAGTCATTCAATTCTTGGTTTGTATGATTGGATTATTGCCGGTTACTACCATGTTGAGATTGGCGACAAAGCGATCGAATTAAAGATTGCAGAGCAGAGTCAACATAAAGAGACGCAGCAAGGCTTTATCGAACTAATTGAACAGACTTTTGGCCTCACGGCGAAAAATCTCTACGCGATGCAAATTCAACTTTTCTTATCGATGTTGCCTTTGCATGCCGATGATCGCCGTCGCCAAGATGCCTTGTTTGCCAATGCGTTCCGTCTCCATCAAACTTTATTGAGGCTTGATCAATGATTGTGATCCCAATGGCGGGAATGAGTTCTCGCTTCTTTAAAGCCGGTTATACCCAGCCCAAATATATGCTTGAAGCCCACGGTCAAACCCTGTTTGAACACTCGGTCAGCAGCTTTGCTGCGTATTTTGCTAACACTCCGTTTCTGTTCATTGTGCGCAATGTTTATGACACCGCAGCGTTTGTGCGCGAAAAAGCCTCTCAGCTTGGCATTAAACAGTTTTACATTGCTGAATTGCATACAGAAACTCGCGGCCAAGCCGAAACGGTGACTTTAGGGTTAGAGGAATTAGCAAAGCAAGGCGTGGACTATCAAGGATCGATCACGGTGTTTAACATCGACACATTCCGCCCGAATTTTGTATTCCCTGACATTAGCCAACACAGTGATGGCTACCTAGAAGTGTTTCAGGGCAGCGGTAACAATTGGTCTTTCGCCAAACCAGAACATACCGGAAGCACCAAAGTGATCCAGACCGCGGAGAAAAACCCGATTTCCGATCTCTGTAGTACCGGGCTTTATCACTTCAATCGTAAAGAAGATTACTTGGAGGCGTATCGTGAATACGTTGCCAGACCTAGCCAAGAATGGGAGAGAGGCGAGCTATACATTGCGCCGCTCTACAATTTACTCATTCAAAAGGGGTTGAATATTCACTACCACTTGCTCGCACGCCATGAGGTCATTTTTTGTGGCGTACCAGATGAATACACGGACTTTTTGAGGCAACCACAACCATGATCAAGATTGATGATGAAGCGATCACCTTTGTTGTGCAGGGGCCAGTGCAAGCCAGTGCCAGTCGCCAGCAAATCGCTGGCATCACAGAGCAATGTTTGAACTCCATACGTCGCTTTTTTCCTAAATCGACCATCATTCTGTCGACTTGGAAAGGGCAGCCGTTGGATGGCCTTGATTACGACCAAGTGTTGGAATTGGATGATCCCGGCTCAAATACCGTTTTTTATGACGGTCAGCCGCTCAAACTCAATAATAACCGTCAGATGTACAGTACCCACATGGGGCTGAAAGCGGTAAAAACGCCTTATGCGGTTAAGCTACGCACCGATAACCTGCTGACAGGTCGCCAATTTGTTGAGCTGTATGAACAATATGCCGATGTCCCCAGAGCACAGAATTATCAATTTTTGACTCAGCGGGTACTCACCAGCAGCACGTTTTTTATTTCGAGTCACTATGGGCATCCGGTTCATTTTCATAAAAGCGATCTGTTTGACTTTGGCCTGACCCGAGATCTCCTGACCATTTGGTCTGATCGCTGGATACCAGAATTACACTTTACGCTTAAGCCGGGCTACAAAGCACGCCACCCAGCAACAGAGCAAGTTTTATGTCTGAATTGGATCTCAGCGCTACTCAGTGAAGAGCACCATATCGAGAGTAAAACCTGCGATCATGCAGGGTTAGGTGAAGAGTTTTGGCCACAGTTTATAGCGAATAACTTACTGATTGATGGCCCAGAAAAACTGGGATTAGATGTGACTGAACGTTTCTATCAGCGAGGTAATCTAGCACTTGAGTATGATTTAAAAGATTGGCTGTATCTTAACCAAATAACATCAATCCCACGTGATAAGAAACGTCTGTACCGTTACTATAAAAATCAAGTTGGCCGTATACTTAAAAAGCTCCATTCTTTGATTTAAATATCACTCTCTAACTTTAATAACAATAGGGGTTAACATTTTCCTTAATTTGAGTCTAACTCCTTTTTTCAAAGTCTTAATCATGAATGAAAAATACCAAAAAAATTTAAATTTCAATGGAGTACTTTTAGTTTTTAAAAATTCTTTTTCATATAACCACTTCCATCTTTGAAACGTAATAAAATCGTAGGGATAGCCATTTGACTGTTGAAGGCGTTTTGGTACCTCTAATCCAAGTTCATCTCCGTCAACAATGATAAGATTATTGATCATAAAATTATATGACTGTTGCCGCGCAAAATGGTCACCATGTTCATCTGTTAATTCATCAGGATATAGCTTCCTTGCGGCATGGCTCCAAATCTTCTGTTCTACATTGACGCTATCATTTGGATAATGTTTGTGCTGTTTTTTACCACTCAACGCTGATTGGAAATCATAATCACTATACATATGACAATCCCATACTTTAAGTAGATCTTCCACCTCACCAAATTGGAAAAAATCAGAGAAGAAAAAAGGTACATGTAACCCCCTCTCAAACTCCTTCGCAAAATAATTAGAACAAACAAGCCGATTATTCAGTATTGCATAATTATCTCTGCGTAAAGGGAATTGCTCAAACAGTTCTAACATCCTTGTTTTGTTTAATATATTGTCAGCTCTCAATTTCGCAGCAAATTTAGTTTTAACATGACGTAATCCAGAAACAGTTGACACAATTTGCCTATTTATATTGATAGGTATAGGATCGTTTTGTTTGCTATACACAAATACCGTAGAACCTGGATCTTTGTTATAAATAATGAGATCAGCTTCAATATCTTGTGTATTTTCTCCTTCCCAAGTGGATATGATAATTTGGCAGCCGGGGAAAATTGATCGTAAACGTTGAACAGATATTGAGGTAATAGACGGAGCAATAGGTCCTTGAATAACGAATGTAATCTGCTCGAATAGCATATTTTTACTCTTCATTTTAGCACTTAGAAATAATGTGAAAAGCTTCAGGAATCCAATGAATCCCTCGCTTACGGACCTCTTTCTCAAACGATCGCTTCAATCTATCTAAATTTTCTTTCTTCCAGCTCTCGCCTTGTTGCTGGCAGCACTTATCAAAATCAATAATCCATACCTTCTCTTGGCCATCAATCAAGATGTTATGGATATTGAGATCGGTGTGATTGACTTGCGCATCATGCATTTTGCGAATTTCTAGGCCGATTTTCTCATACATTTCAGTCGGTAATGGACGTTCTTGTAAAATAGACACCAGATCGCGGGCGTTCGGGATTTTTTCGCTGAGTAAATCGGCCTGATAACAAAAAGTGCGCTTTACTGCTCGCGCGGCAATCGGGCGTGGAACATTTACCCCCGACTCCCTCAGAGTATTGAGCAATTCAAATTCTTGGAAGCTGCGCGTCTTCTGCCAACCAGAAAAAAAGTAGTGATCACTTACTAACTTACCGAACAATCCACCACGCTTATAGTGGCGTAGTGCTGCTTCTATTTTTTCAGCTTTTACAAACCATGTCGTACCGCGCCCAGTTGCACTACCTGTGACGCTACCAGCCTGCTGCCAAAACTCAGGGTTAAAACAGCGGAGCGGATCTTCAACTAGCAAATGCTCGTCATACCAAATTGTTTGATTCTCTTTTTTCAGCGTTTTCATCGTTTCACTTTTTAATGACGAGATTGAATGTGCTTCATCATGCTTGTTTGGTATTTTACATTTATCGGCGCTATCTGCATAATTCTTACTAACTTTCTCTATACCGATGTCACTTATGGCTCTTTTTTCTTCTGCTCCACGCTCTATTTGTGTGTTGCGTCTGTCGGCGATTGGCGATGTGTGCAATGCAGTGGCCGCCGTGCAAGCAATTCAGCACCAATGGCCTGAAACTCATATCACGTGGATCACAGGAAAACTGGAAGCGCAGTTACTCACTGATTTACCGAATGTAAACGTGGTTATATTCGACAAAAAACAGGGGTGGAAAGCGTATCAAAAACTGTGGGCAGAACTTAAAGGGCAATCCTTCGATGCGCTTTTGCATATGCAGTATGCCTTTCGTGCCAGTATTGCCACTCTGGGTATTAAAGCTAAATATAAACTCGGTTTTGATGCCGCCCGCAGCCAAGATTTCCAGCACCTATTTACCAATGTAAAAGTGGTATCGCCTCAAGCGCCTCATGTATTAGATGGCTTACTCGCGTTTGCAGAATGCCTTGGAGTCAGAGAGCTAGAAACTAAGTGGTCACTCACTTATTCAGATTCAGATCATCAATGGGCCGAGCAGCAACTTGCACATTCAAAACGTAATTTAGTCGTGGTTCCTGCCGCGAGTAAGGCTTATAAAAATTGGACCGCTGAAGGTTATGTAGAAGTGATAACGCATGCTCAACAACTTGGTTGGCATATCATTTTAGCCGGTAGCCCTGCGCAAATTGAAGTTGATCTAGCAGCCGAAATAGCGAGTAAACTTACTCAGCCGGTACTTAATGCCGTTGGTAAAAGCCAGCTTAAAGAGATGTTGGCACTGCTCGACTTAACCGATTTAGTGATAGCGCCAGATACAGGCCCTGCGCACATGGCCAATGCAATGAATACTCCCGTTATCGGTTTATACGCTCACCATAATCCGCAGCGCACAGGGCCTTATCAGTATCGTGATTATGTGGTGTCGGCTTATGACGAAGCACTGTTTGCCGAAACAGGAAAAACGAAAGAGCAAGTCAGTTGGCGTACTCGCGTCAAAGATGAACAAGCGATGCAGCGTATTCAAGCAAGCCATGTTATCCAAATGTTTGATAAGATAACGGCTGATTTTCAGCTAAACCCAATATCCGAGGAATGAATGTGAGCAAACCTACTTTAGCCGTTGCGCTGATCGTTAAAAATGAAGCGCAACATCTGCAAGCTTGCTTGGAAACCGTTCATCAATGGGTAGATGAAATCGTCGTCTTAGATTCAGGTAGCAGTGATAATACTGAAGAGATTGTACGCCGTTATACTGACAAGTTTTTTGTCAATTCGCAGTGGCCTGGGTTTGGCCCACAGCGCCGCTTAGCGCAGTCGTATGTCGAGTCTGATTATGTGTTGTGGCTAGATGCCGATGAACTCGTGACCAAAGAGTTAAAAGATAGCATTCAGCAAGCGGTCGCGGCTAATAAACCCAATACACTGTATCAATTTGCCCGTTTAAGTTGGGTTTTTGGCCGCTATATTCGCCACTGCGGTTGGTATCCTGATCGCGTGTTGCGCCTCTACCCGACTCAATTAACGCAATATAACGAGGCTTTGGTGCATGAAAAAGTCGAAGTCGCTGATGGCATGAAAGTCGAGAATCTTGCAGGTGATGCGATTCACTACACCTATAACGATATTCATCATTATTTAGTTAAATCCGCAGGTTATGCCAAAGCATGGGCAGAGCAACGAGAAAAACGTGGTAAGAAAAGCAGCATTAGCCAAGGTATTTTTCATGCGTTTGGCTGCTTTTTGAAAATGTACGTTTTAAAAGCAGGCTTTTTAGATGGTAAGCAAGGCTTCTTGCTTTCTTTATTATCGGCGCACTCAACCTTTGTTAAATACGCCGATTTATGGGTTAGAACCAGTACTGAGCCGCCCAAGGGTTAAGTTCAGCTAACACCGCATTAATATCAATGCGACTCATATCGGTCTGAGTTTCTTTGTCCTTTGCTTGTGGTGGACAAAAAGCGATATGGCGACCTTGTGAATTCAATGGTCGCCAACGCAGTGGCGTGGCTGAACGTTTGGCGGGGAAAAAGCCAACTGTGGGCACATCAATCGCCGCGGCAATATGCAAAGGCCCGGTTGAACCTGCGATAAAAATATCAGCGCAAGCAATCGAGCGTGAGAAATCAGCAAGCCCTTCATTTTTATCATACAGTGCCGCTCGCCCGCCCTTTTCTTCAATCAAAGCTTTTAACTGCGCGGCTTTCGCCTCTTCTCCCGGCCCGGCGGTGAGGATAATTTCTTGCTTGCCATCAATCCCCATCACTAACTGCGTGTATTGCTCTAGCGACAAATTATTCGCCGAACCGCCGCTTCCGGCATGAACAAACACCCACGGTTTACTTGTATCGAGATGAAGTTGCGTAGCCAGTTTGCTTTTTTGTTCAACAAGCTTCGCTTGATCAAATTGTAGATAAGGTGCGCTAGGCTCGATAACCTCTTTGCCAATATCATGCAAAAAAGCGCGTACCAAATCTAAGTTATACTCATATTCTGGTTTGGCTGATTGAGAGCGTTTTTGCTTAATTCGTTTGTTGTAAAAAATTTGAGCGAATTTAGTCGCCGGCGCTAAACGATAAGGAATACGAGATTTCCAAACTAATAGTGCATTGTAAGTGGTCGAGAAGAGGTTGATCGAGGCATCAAAGTGTTGCTGTTTAATCGCTTGAATACATTGCTTTTTCTGCGCAGAGGACGCGTTTTCCGTTGGGTCGACCATCACCGCATCAATCCACGGGCAAAGCTCGGCCAGCGCGACAGTATAGTTGGGGACTAACGCGGTAATATGGCAATCTGGCAACGAGGCTTTTAGCATCGCAAAACTTGGCCAAGCCAGCATGAAATCACCAATTTTATCGTTACGGATCACCAACAACTTGTTCATCGTCTCTTCTCTCACTCGCTAAGTGTCACAGTTTAATGCGGGCTACATCATACCGAGTTCAATAGGTAATTTTGAGTCTTTTTGTTAATATCAGTGCCAGTTAACCAATATGAGCCTTCCACTGTGAGCCAAAAAAGAATTTCGCGTGTGATTTATCCCGGCACTTTTGATCCCATCACCAATGGTCATTTGGATCTGATCGAACGCGCCGCCAATATGTTTGATGAAGTGATCATCGCCGTCGCCGCCAGCCCAAGCAAAAACACCATGTTTACTCTGCAAGAGCGGGTCGCCTTTGCCAGCGCCGTCACTCAACATTTAGAGAATGTCACTGCCAAAGGATTTGCTGGGTTAATGGTCGATTTTGCGCGTGATGAAAAAGCCAATGTGCTGATCCGCGGTTTGCGTACTACGGTTGACTTCGAGTATGAATTTGGTTTGACCAACATGTACCGCCGTTTAATGCCGGGGCTGGAAAGTGTGTTTCTTACACCATCAGAGGAGCATGCGTTTATCTCCTCCACCATTGTGCGAGAAGTGGCGATTCATGGTGGAGAAGTGGATCAATTTGTTCCTGACATTGTCGCTAACGCCTTGCATGGCAAGAAAATATAGCCTTTAGGACGTACCTTATTTTTGGCAAGCAGAGCAGAAAAAGGTGTTACGCTGACCAATTTTCAGCGCTTCAATCGCTTGCCCACACGCTGGGCAAGGCTGCTGCGCTTTGCCATACACATTAAGCTCTTGAGCAAAATAGCCCGGTTTGCCATCCGCTTGTGCAAAATCTTTTAAGGTTGTGCCACCTTGTTGAATCGCCGTAGCTAAGACTGATTTAATTTCTCGCACGAGGCAATTCCACTCAGTCAGTGTCAGCGAATGAGCGGGCCGAGTGGGGAGAATTCGCGCATTAAACAGTGATTCACTCGCGTAGATATTGCCTACGCCAACCACCACTTTATTTTCCATAATAAATTGCTTAACAGCGATACGTTTATTGTTCGCTTTTTGCACAATATAATCTGCATCAAAATCATCGGTTAATGGCTCAGGACCGATATTACTCAACACCGAGTGGCTTTCTCCTTGCTCGCACCATAGCCAAGCGCCAAATCGACGTGGATCGTGGTAGCGCAGTACCTTGCCATTGGTTAATCGCAGATCAACGTGATCATGCTTGCCTGCCGGAAAATCACACTCCAATACTCGCAATGAACCTGACATTCCCAAATGAACAATCGCGCTGCCAATATCGGTCTCTATCAATAAATATTTGGCCCGGCGGGCAATATTGCGGATCACTTGCCCTTCTAACTGTTTCAGCTCTTGAGGGATGGGCCAACGTAATTTTGGCGTGCGAAATGTCAGTTGCTGGATCGTTTGCCCAACTAGATGCGGGCTAATCCCCATTTTACTTACTTCAACTTCGGGTAACTCAGGCATGATAAATCTCGATTCTTCGTTCGTCGTTATTGGGTATTGGTTATTCGTTCTTTGTTTGTTCAACGCTCGCGAGAAATAATGACTCAGTTCGGAAAAAGAAAAGCTTCTTCTACCGAAAGTGCCACCCATTTCTCTTGCCAATTTTTCAATAACCAAAACTGGGGGGTTTGGTAGTAGGTGATCCTTTGCGGCTCTTCGCGATCCTGATACCACACCTCCACGGTTTGTGGGTTACGTAGTAGAGACGCAAGCGACTCGTAAGTGGCATCATCAACTTCAGTACCAACTAAACTCTGCCAGCGTTGTGCCAATATTTCAGGAGCAACTGAAATTGCTTTGCTTGATCGCCAACGATTCTGATTCAGTTCAAGTGACCAGTCAGTAAAATGCAGTGCTTGCAGCTGTGCATTTGGATTAATCACATAAGGATAAGGGCTAGCAGGCGGTTCAATAAGATAAGTTTTGATGACTGTGGGTAAATTCAAAATGGCAATAAAAGCAATAACAGCCAAGATAAGAATATTATTCCAACGGCGGCGATTGATACGCATAAGTGATCCCTAAGAGTTTATCTTTGAGTAACTTAGCACATTATAGTGAGAGCTGACATTGCAGGGTACAAATTCCAGACAATAAAAAACCCAGCCAAAGCTGGGTCTTTCAATGCTTACAAAGCGTAAAATCAATTACTTGATTTTGCCTTCTTTGTAAAGAACGTGCTGGCGAACTACTGGATCAAATTTCTTGATCTCAAATTTGCCTGGCATGTTGCGTTTGTTCTTGTCAGTTGTGTAGAAGTGACCAGTACCTGCAGAAGATATTAGTCGAATTTTCTCACGAATGCCTTTAGCCATTGCTCAATTCCTCTTAAACGTTTTCGCCACGTGCACGGATATCAACAAGAACAGCATCAATGCCTTTCTTATCGATGATACGCATGCCTTTAGCAGTTAGACGTAGTTTAACAAAACGTTTTTCGCTCTCTACCCAGAAACGATGAGTTTGTAGGTTCGGCAGAAAACGACGCTTAGTAGCATTTCGTGCGTGTGAACGGTTGTTACCCGTTATTGGACGCTTACCAGTTACTTGGCATACTCGGGACATGAATGTCTTCTCCAAATCGTTTCAGCTCGATATCAACCTTGGTGGCCGAACCTCGTTCTCGATGTATTAAGAAGTTTGAGGTTAAAAACCGTTATGGAAAATCCATACAAGGCTATCAAAGGTCGCGTATTATACTAACTTGACATGCATTGCTCAAGACCCGAACAGATCCTTTTTACGGATTTGGCGATCTTTTTTTAAGCAGAGCTGATTTAGGTTGATAATTTAGTGCGCGAATCATACCAGAATAATCTTAAGTCACAACCTAAAATGTGATTCAAATCCACCCTCTTTCTGCAAAAGAAATTACCTCGCCATCACCCACCACAAAATGGTCCAAAATACGGATGTCCACTAACGCTAGTGCATCGGTTAATCGACGTGTGATTCTGCGATCAGCTTGGCTAGGCTCAGCAACGCCTGACGGATGATTATGGGCCAATATTAATGCCGCCGCATTATGGTGGAGTGCTCTTTTAACTACCTCTCGAGGGTAAACGCTGGCCGCGTCAATCGTCCCCTCAAACAATACTTCATCGCTGATCACTCGGTGTTGATTATCCAAAAACAGAATATAGAAGGCTTCTCGATGGCGATCGCGTAGCACACTCGATAAATAAAGCTTGGTTTGCTCTGGGCTAGTCAAAGCGCCACCTCGTTTGAGCGTTTCGGCCAAATAGCGCTGCGTCATTTCAAGCACCGCCTGCAATTGAACGTATTTGGCTTCGCCCAACCCTTTATGGCGGCAAAACTCTTGCTGGTTGGCCGAAAAAAGCGCTCGAAGTGATCCAAACTCACGCAGCAGCAGATCCGAGAGAGCGAGCACATTCATTCCTTGAGTGCCAGTACGAAGGAAAATCGCCAGCAGTTCAGCATCCGATAATGCCTGAGGACCGCGAGCAAGCAATTTTTCGCGTGGCATTGATTCTGTGGGCAGTGATTTGAGGCTCATTAAGCACTCCTAGGGTCTAAGATACCCAGACAACATAGAGAAATAGCCAAGCCTGCAACTTTGCTTCTCTTTATTTAGGCTTGATTCATGGTTTTTTGTAATTGATAAGTGATGAAAGACGCAGAAACACTCGTCCAATATGAAAGGATTGAGCGGATCATAAGGTCACTCGATGCGAGAGTTGTGCTAACATAATGCGCAGAATTTTTGAGGAAAAGATAATGCAAACACTGGCAGGAAAAAAGATTCTGCTCGGCATTAGCGGCGGTATTGCTGCGTATAAATGTGCTGAGCTAACGCGTCGCTTGATTGAACGAGGCGCTCAAGTACAAGTGGTGATGACCCACGCTGCAAAAGAGTTTATAACGCCACTGACCATGCAAGCCGTCTCTGGCAGGCCAGTTTCAGATAGCTTATTAGACCCAGCCGCCGAAGCGTCTATGGGCCATATTGAACTTGCCAAATGGGCAGACTTAGTCCTACTGGCTCCCGCGACTGCGGATCTCATCGCGCGCGTCGCCGCAGGGATGGGTAATGATTTACTCACCACTTTGATTTTAGCTACCAATGCGCCAGTGGCCGTCTCGCCGGCAATGAATCAGCAGATGTATCGCAATATCGCCACACAAGAGAATATTGCCACGCTTAAACGCCGAGGCATGATGATTTGGGGCCCAGCAGCTGGTGAACAGGCGTGTGGCGATGTTGGCCCGGGCCGCATGCTTGAACCAATGCAATTGGTTGAGCGCTGCGAGTTTTTTTTCCAAACAGAGGTGGCAAACAACACACTGCTCGCCGGTAAGTCACTGTTGATTAGCGCAGGCCCAACCCGTGAAGCACTCGATCCAGTTCGCTATATCAGTAACCACAGTTCAGGCAAAATGGGCTATGCGATTGCGCAGGCCGCCGCTCAATTGGGCGCGAAAGTGACTCTGATCAGTGGCCCGGTCAATTTGCTCACACCGCCACAAGTACAACGTATTGATGTGGAAAGTGCCTGCGATATGCATCAGCAAGTGATGGCGCAAGCGCAATCACATGATGTGTTCATCAGTTGCGCCGCCGTAGCCGACTATCGCCCTGAGATCATCGCCGATCAAAAGATCAAAAAAACCGATGCGAGCGATCACATGCTCATCACCATGGTCAAAAATCCCGACATCGTCGCCAGCGTAGCCGCACTGAAAGAAAACCGCCCGTTCACGGTAGGCTTTGCTGCTGAAACGCAGCAAGTTGAAAAATATGCCCGCGCTAAACTGCTCAACAAAAAACTGGATATGATCTGCGCCAATGATGTTTCTGTTGCGGGCCAAGGCTTTAATAGTAACGACAATGCGCTGACCGTTTATTGGCAAGGCGGAGAGCAAGCATTACCTTTGAGTTCAAAATCTGCATTAGCTCACGCGCTGATGCAACTGATCGCGAGTCAACTGTAGGCTACAAACAGACGTTCTAAGCTTCTTTTAGGGTTCATAGCGTTTATTGGGTGGTAAAATCACCACCCAGTTCAATCATTTTCATTTTTACGCTACGCAGTCCGAAAACTGTCCGTTAAACTACTGCGCTTAATGGACAATACCCAAACCATCTGAAGGGTATAAATATTTGCTCACAAGCATGTGGTAACTAAAAGGAAATCGGGTCATGGCCGTCAATAAGAAAATCAATCGTCGTGAAGAGATTCTACAAGCACTCGCTGAAATGCTGGAATCTAACGATGGTGCATCACGCATCACCACAGCAAAGCTAGCCAAACAAGTGGGCGTTTCTGAAGCGGCTTTGTACCGTCATTTTCCGAGTAAAGCACGGATGTTTGAAGGCTTGATTGAGTTTATTGAAGAGTCTTTAATGTCGCGGATTAATCGCATTTTGGATGAAGAGAAAGATACACTCAACCGCATCCGCTTAGTGCTACAGCTTATCTTGGCTTTTTCGGAACGTAACCCGGGCTTGACACGAATTTTATCCGGCCATGCTCTAATGTTTGAAAATGAGCGACTGCGTGAACGGATCAACCAACTATTCGAACGCATAGAAACGTCACTACGTCAGATCCTTCGCGAACGTAAACTGCGTGAAGGTAAATCCTTCCCCGTCGACGAAAGCATTTTAGCAGCGCAACTGCTTGGCCAAGTGGAAGGAAGCCTAAATCGCTTTGTGCGATCTGACTTTAAATACCAACCGACGGCAAATTTTGAAGAGTATTGGGCATTATTAAGCGCTCAGATTCAGTAAAAACAAACCACCACCGTCGTGACAAAGAATCATCATCAGTGAAAGAATCAAGAGTAATGAGCAAAGAAAAATACGGTAAACCTGAGTTTTCCCTCTCGCTACTGCACCCTAAATATTGGGGCGTGTGGCTTAGCTTTGGGCTACTCGCTTTAGTGGTCAACCTGCTTCCTTATTCTGCGTTACTAAAAATAGGACGCAGCATGGGCGCGTTTGGAATGCGCTTTGCTAACAAGCGAGTACACATTGCCACGCGTAATCTACAGCTATCTTTTCCAGAGAAAAGTGCAGGTGAGATTGAGCATATTGTTAACGAAAACTTTAAAAACACCGGCATGGCACTGATAGAAACCGGAATTACTTGGTTTTGGCCGACTTGGCGTTTTGCTCGCCTACTTGATGTGAAAGATGTCAGCGCCCTTTTGCAACTCAAACAAGAAAAACGTGGCGCACTGCTGTGTTGCGTACATGCGTTAAATTTAGAAATTACGGCACGTGCTTTTGGTGTAATAGGCCTTGAAGGCTATGGCGTTTACCGCCCACACAGCAACCCAGCGTATGAATTTATCCAATACCGTGGTCGCACACGCAATGGCAATAAACTAATCTACCGCACCGACATTAAACAGATGATCCGCGTACTCAAACAGGGCGAACGCCTATTTTATCTACCCGATCAAGATTACGGCCATAACAAATCGGTGTTTGTTCCCTTCTTTGCGGTCAAAGAAGCGTGTACCACCACAGGCACCAGTATTCTGGCTTATACTAGCCAATGCGCGATTGTCCCTGGTTCAGGGTTTCGAAACGCCAACGGAAAATACGAAATCATCGCCGATAAAACCATTGATGGCGACTATCCAAAAGATGACATGACCGCCGCCGCCGCTTACATGAATAAATACGTTGAAGAAGTGATTCTACGCGCACCAGAACAGTGGATGTGGCTGCATAAGCGTTTTAAATCTTTGCCAGATGAAACGTTAACTAACTCTCGCTATTTATAACTAGAAAAAGGTTTTGCTTTCAATGAGCAACAACGAAAACAGCACAGACAAACACTTGCACAACCCCACATTCCAATGGGCTT
This sequence comes from Vibrio sp. V23_P3S9T160, assembly GCF_963886625.1. Classification (NCBI taxonomy): domain Bacteria; kingdom Pseudomonadati; phylum Pseudomonadota; class Gammaproteobacteria; order Vibrionales; family Vibrionaceae; genus Vibrio; species Vibrio sp. V23_P3S9T160. The sequence goes on along the minus strand of NZ_CAWPDB010000099.1, from coordinate 16,632 downwards.
TTTTACACCCAAAACATTGGGGAACTTGGATTGGGATCTTCTTTGCCGCTCTGTTCGCCTTTATGCCACCCGTATGGCGAGATAGGCTAGCACGCAAATTATCCACCTTTGCGGTACGCAAAAACGGCCGTGTTGTACGCCGCACGCGAGTGAATCTGGAAAAATGCTTTCCTGAAAAATCCCCGCAAGAACGCCAGGCTATTTTGGAAGAAACCTTTGTCAAAGCAGCACAATACATGCTCGGTTATTCGGAGTTTTTGGTTCGTTCCACAAAACACAATCAGCAACGCGGCATCATGATTGGTGAAGAGAACTTATTGCCATTGTTAGATGCTGGCGAGAACGTGATTATCCTCGCTCCTCACGCTTGGGCGGTCGATTACCCTGCGGTAATGCTTGCTGCAAAAGGCTATAAAGTAACCACCATCATGAAGCCACAGCGCAATCCTATCGGTGATTGGTTAATGCACGTCCAACGCATGCAATATGGAGGGCGTATTTTTGCACGTGATGCTGGTGTAAAACCGTTTGTACGTTCAATTAAAGATGGATACTTAGGCTACTGGCTGCCCGATGAAGACTTTGGCCCGGCCAACTCGGTCTTTGTTCCATTCTTTGGCACTGAAAAAGCTACGTTAAAAGGTTTTGGTAAAATGGCGCGCCTATCAAAAGCGAAAGTCGTGCCAATTTTGCCTGCTTATAACGATAAAACCTGTAAGTACGAAGTGCATATTTTGCCTGCATTAGAAAACTTTCCAACGGGCGATGAAGAGCAAGATGCACGCGCTATGAATAAGGCGATTGAAGATTTAGTCACACCACGCCCAGAACAGTACATGTGGAATTTATCACTGTTGAAAACGCAGCGTGATGGCTCGGAAATTTACGATAACTCGCACCATGGCGATCAAAGTTAATCGCTAGAATCACTGAACTCATAACAAACAAGCCCCGAGCGACAAACTCGGGGCTTTTACTTTTCAACAAGTAGCTCTACGATTCGCAAATAAGTTGATGCTTAAATTCCGTACTGCGCACGATACGCTTTTACCGCCTCAAGGTGCTTAGCATCTGCCCCTTTCTCTTCAAGGTAAGTAACCAGATCGGTCAGGCTAACAATTGAGATGATCGCGCAACCAAAATCACGCTCGACTTCTTGAATTGCAGAAAGCTCTCCTTTGCCTTTTTCTTGGCGGTCAATTGCTACCAAAACACCAGCAAGATCCGCACCGTTAGCTTGAATGATTTCCATCGACTCACGAATGGCAGTACCAGCTGTAATGACATCATCCACCAGCATAATGCGCCCTTCTAATGCGCTACCGACCAAGTTACCGCCCTCACCGTGGTCTTTCGCTTCTTTACGGTTAAAGCAATACGGCGTATCAACATCATGATGATCAGCCAACGCTACTGCAGTTGTAGTCGCAATTGGGATCCCTTTGTACGCAGGTCCAAATAGCACATCAAACTCAATCCCAGAATCGACCAAAGCAGCGGCATAAAAACGCCCTAAGCGCGCTAAATCACGGCCAGTATTAAACAAGCCAGCGTTAAAGAAATAAGGGCTTTTTCGGCCAGACTTCAAAGTAAACTCGCCAAACTTCAAGACTTCTTTTTCTAGTGCAAATTCAATAAATTCACGCTGGTATGCTTTCATGATTTTCTCTCTCTTAACTCATACACTTTGGTTTATTTCGCTTTCCCAACAAGAACAACCCCCTCCTAGCCTCCCCCTAAAAGGGGGAGGTACTAAAGTGGTGCTCACCTCCCCCGAAAAGAGAGAGGTACTAAGCTGGTGCTCACCTCCCCCGAAAAAGGAGAGGTTCTAAGATGCTGCTCGCCTCCCCGAAAAAAGAGAGGTACTAAGATGGTGCTCGCCTCCCCGAAAAAAGAGAGGTACTAAGATGGTGCTCGCCTCCCCGAAAAAAGAGAGGTACTAAGATAATGCTTGCCTCCCCTAAAAGGGGAGGTACTAAGATGATGAATTCCCTCCACTCAAGGGCAATATTAGGAACACTTCCTTTATTCCCTCCCCTTATAGGGGAGGGTTAGGGTGGGGTCATCACGAACAACAATACAATGAATAAAACGGGCAAAAAAATAGCCCCCAACCGGGAGCTACTTGATCAATCTAATAACGATGCTTTCTGCGCTTCAACAATATCAGCGATGCCTTTCTTGGCAACGGCCAGTAAATCCATCAGCTCTTCATGGCTAAACGGTTCACCCTCTGCGGTGCCTTGAATTTCAATCATCTTACCGTTTTCAGTCATCACCACATTCATATCAGTGTCGGCGGCAGAATCTTCCACGTATTCCAAATCACATAAAATGTTTTCACCCAAGATGCCAACTGAGACAGCAGCAACATGGCCTTTCATTGGATTCTTCTTCAATTTACCGCTAGCAACCAGATGAGCAAACGCATCCGCCAGTGCCACACTTGCGCCCGTAATTGATGCAGTGCGAGTACCGCCGTCCGCTTGAATAACGTCACAGTCAACCGTGATCATCACCTCTGGCATTGCCTCTAAATCCACCACAGCACGTAAGCTGCGAGCGATGAGACGTTGGATCTCCATGGTGCGGCCACCTTGTTTACCGTTGGTCGCTTCACGACGAGTCCGTGAATGGGTTGCACGTGGCAGCATGCCGTATTCGGCAGTAACCCAACCTTTACCCTGACCTTTCAACCAGCGAGGAACACCCTCTTCGACAGTGGCATTACACAATACTTTGGTATTACCAAATTCCACCAATACTGACCCTTCAGCATAAGCAGTGTAGTTGCGAGTGATTTTAATTGGGCGAATTTGATCGGCCGCGCGGTCATTTGGACGCATAGTGCATCTACCTTTTATCGGGTGAGACGGAATCGATTGGGGCGAGATTATAGCGGATTAGCCGCCTTGACGCTAGGTTGGTCACCCTTTGCATTGGCGTGAACCTAGTACACGCGTGAAGCTAGTGCTAACATATCTCTCGTTTGATATTTCATCTTCGTGAGCAAAGGACAAATCAATGATTTACAGCATGACCGCGTACGCGCGTAAAGAAGTTAAAGGTGATTGGGGTACCGCGGTATGGGAAATTCGCTCGGTAAACCAACGTTATCTTGAAACCTACTTCCGCCTGCCGGAACAATTTCGTGGTCTTGAGCCTGTACTGCGTGAACGCTTTCGCCAACGTTTAGCGCGCGGCAAAGTAGAATGTCACTTACGTTATGAAGCAAACCCTGCGGCTAAAAGTGAGCTGAATATCAATGAAGCACTCGCCAATCAAGTGATTAAAGCCGCCAACCAAGTAATGCACATGACGGGCGAGTTAAGCCGCATTAATCCATTTCAAATCATGCAGTGGCCCGGCGTAATGGAAACGCCAGAACAAGACATGGACAGCATTAATAAAGCCTTATTAGCAGGCTTTGATGACGCAATCATTGAATTCATTGACGCACGTGGCCGTGAAGGTGACAACATGAAGGCGTTAATCGAACAACGCCTGACGGCGATCAGTGAAGAAGTGGTAAAAGTGCGCGCACGCATGCCAGAAATCCTGCAATGGCAACGTGAACGTCTATTGACTAAGTTTGAAGAAGCAAAGATTGAGCTTGATGCAACGCGCGTCGAGCAAGAGCTGATTTTACTTGCACAAAAATCAGACGTTGCCGAAGAGTTAGACCGCCTCGATTCGCATGTCAAAGAAGCACGTAATGTGCTCAAAAAAGGCGGTTCATGCGGCCGTAAGCTCGATTTCATGATGCAAGAATTTAACCGCGAATCGAACACGTTAGCCTCGAAATCAATCAGCACCGACATCACGGCCTCCGGCGTCGAACTTAAGGTTCTGATTGAGCAAATGAGAGAGCAGATCCAAAACATAGAGTAACCTTCACCAGTGGTCAAAGACGGACTTAAAACCATTGTAAATCATTAAATTATGAAAAAATGACACTCATAACATCCATTGCAAACCTACTAAGTTTGGGTAGTTATGGGTAGTAGATTGGGGAGTATTTTCTCGCTATAGTTAGTTAAGCGAGACTGTACTCCCCAATTTTTTGAGGTCGAGAAATGGGCAATTTGCATGACAAAACCGTTAAAAAACTGATTAAGGAAAAATCATCCGTCCGACACTCCGATGGCGATGGACTGTATTTGATGACTCCCAAACGCGGGGATGCCTACTGGATGCTGCGCTACACCACACCAGCAACTAAGCTTCGGCGCGAGTACACTATCGGTAAAGTTGATGACTGGTCACTGGCCGATGCTCGTGATGAGGCCGCCAAGCTGAGGTTAGCGATCAAACGTGAAGGAGTTGATCCCGTCCAAGAACGCAAGAAAGTTAATCAGAATCCCTTTAAAACACTGAATGATTTGTATGCTGACTATCATCAGCTCCGCCAGCGACAAATTGCTACCCACGAAAAAGAAAAGAGCCTTTACGAACGAGAGGTGGCTTGGCGTATCGGTAAAGTCGAGCTAGATAAAATAAGACCACTCGACATCAGTGAAATCCTACGGGATATCGCTAATGGTTATGGTGATAAACCACCAAGACCAACCATATCTAACGACGTAATGCGTATGCTCAAGCGCATTTTTGATCATGGCATCAAGCTCGATGTTACTCAGTTCAACCCTGCAAGCCCTTTTCGACCCAAAGATGCAGGTGGGGAGGAACAAGCTGCAAACGACCCTATGACCGAAACCGAAGTCGTTGAGTTCTTTACCAAGCTCAGAGCGATCCCTGCGCAATTCAGTCGAGAGAACTATTTGGCTTGTGCTTTGTTGATTGCGACTTGTACTCGGAAAATGGAGTTATTGGCCGCACCATGGCATGAGTTTGATTTGCCAAATCGAGTGTGGCATCTGCCGAAAAAACGCACCAAGAAACGTCGCGCAATCGACATTCCTCTCAGTGATGCAGCCCTGTTGTGGTTGGAAGAGCTGAAGATCCGCAGTTGTGGTAGCGAATGGGTATTCCCAGCCAGACGAATAAGCAAAAAGGCACGTACCCCACATGTCTGCGAGAATACCTTAAACCATGCACTGAAGAAGTTGTTTGAACAGAACTTTTTCTCGTTTGAAAAGCGCCGGGTGCATGACCTAAGAGGCACTGCCAGAACCCGAATGGGTAAGATGAATATTCCTGACAATATAGCTCAACGATGCCTTAACCAAATTCCAGGTAACCGAACTGATGGTATCTATAACAAAGATGCTTATTTTGAGGAGCGCAAAGTGGCTCACAACATGCTTGGTGAGTGGCTGGCTCCAATTGTTAATGGCGATGGGGAAAATAAGATTGTCAATTTTGACACGGTTTTTAAATCACAATTTTCACGGCAATAATTGACGTGAAATTACAAACTTACAAACCCAAAATTCAAATTAGTTTGAAAAGTCTGAAAATCACGTCGATAATCAACGTGTATTTTCTTTTTTATAAACCAAAATGGGATCAGTTATGCTGAACACTGAAGCCAGACAGCAACTACAGAAACTGCTGCCGTTGGATATGATCGCCACCAAATCATGGCTGGAGACGCAAGGACTCAACCTGCATTTTCTGGACAATGCAGTCCGGAGCCAAACGCTGATCCCTGTCGCAGCTGGTGTTTACACTAGGCAAGAAGCGAAGCTATCCTGGAAAGGAATCGTTGCTTCGTTGCAACGCATGGCCGATGTCCCTGTCCATGTTGGAGGTCTGACAGCATTAGAGCTGGAAGGACTTGGCCATTACCTGTCCAAAGGAAACAAACCCAAGATTCACCTCTATTCTACTGAGATGCTGCCTAGATGGCTGGCTAGAATCGATGCGCCAGCACAATTTAAGTGGCATGGCACTCGTCGCCTATGGCCAGAGACGCTAATGCAAGACAACCAGTACCTGAGGCAAGATAGCTGGCAAGCATCTCTTCCTTCATTACATTATTCCTGTCCAGAGAAAGCCATTTTGGAGCTTTTAGCTATAGTGCCCAATACCATCAGCTTTGAACACGCTGACCAACTTATGCAAGGATTACACAACCTATCGCCTCGTAAGCTGAATTCCTTGCTGAAAGCCTGTAGCAGTATCAAAGCAAAGCGACTCTTTCTCTGGCTGGCAGGAAGACATCAACACGCTTGGCTTAAATACCTCACACCAGAACAGTATGCACTGGGCACTGGTAAACGACTGATCGCTAAAGGCGGCAAACTAGAGCCAACCTGGCAAATAACAGTGCCTAAGGATATGTGAAAACATGAATAGACAAAGCCACTACTACCGACAAGTGCAGCTACTACTCAGGATTATTCCTTTTGTTGCGCAGCACGACTGTTTCGCTCTCAAAGGTGGAACCGCTATCAATTTGTTCGTTCGTGACTTTCCTCGACTTTCGGTTGATATCGACTTAGTTTTTCTGCCCATGATGGAACGGAATGAAGCCCTGCAGACCATCAAGAGCAACCTAGATACCCTGGCCTCCACGATAACGGCTAACATCGACAATACTCGTGTTGTCCGCTCCTTCCTGGATAAATCAGATGCTCTGCGTTTATTGGTGGAGCGAGATAACGTTCAAATCAAAATTGAACTCTCCCCTGTACTACGCGGTACGGTTTACGACCCCCAAGTCATGCCAGTAAGTGGGGCTGTTGAAGATGAATTTGGTTTTGCAGAGATGCCAGTGGTGAATTTTGCCGATTTATACGCGGGGAAAATCTGTGCAGCACTGGATCGTCAACACCCGAGGGATCTTTTCGACGTCAAGCAACTACTTGATAACGAAGGACTCACCGATGAGCTTCGCAAAGCCTTATTGGTTTATATTATTAGCCACCCACGTCCTATTGCCGAACTACTTAGACCAAACTTCAAGGACATTTCAGGTGTTTATGAAGGAGAGTTTCGGAATATGGCCGATCAAGACATTCCCCAAGCGGAACTCGAAGCAACTCGCGAGCAGCTGGTGAGGCTCATAAACTCGTCTTTGACGCCTCAAGAGAGATCATTTTTACTATCTTTCAAAAATCGTTCCCCCGACTGGTCTCTTTTGGAGCTTTCAGGAATCGACCATTTACCTGCTGTTCGTTGGAAAATGCAAAACCTGGCCAAAATGAACCCAGAGAAACATTCAGAAGCTTACCATCGGCTTCAACAAATATTGACGATATAAAAGCCCCACCCTACACAGGACAGGGCTCTAACTTTACTCAAGCGGCTTTTCTCTGCTCAATCCACCACAGCAGATCTGAAAGCCGCCAAGCCACACAATGGGCGCTCAGCCTGACCCGTTGGGGGGCTAAGCCTTGCCGTTCCATCATCCACCACTGAGTGCGACTGACGCCAGTGATCATCTTACGGTCAGGCTCTCTGACCAGTCGCTCACACTGACCTGATTGACTGAGCACTTGAGTACGAACTTCTTCACTAGGCAAAACGAAGGTTTGTTCACTCATTACATTTTCCTCCGAAGACTAACTGGGAAAAGTGGGAAACTGGGATATAAACTGTGCTAGTCATCAATTTCCAGCTCCTGTATCCCCGCAAAAACTCGGTCTGGCAAGAGTGCAAAAAAACGTCTCGATCTGCCATTTACCGTAAGCTTTAACGTTGCACGTTCGGGCTCGTTGGTAGTTAGCCATCCTCGTTGGAGTAAAGGCATTACCTCGCGCATATACTGCCCTGGCATTTCCAACTGGCGCAAAAACTGGCTTTTATCGATGAGCCATTGCCGCTCGCCATTTACATCTCTGGAATATCCGATCAATGAAGCAGTATTCTGATGACCGATAGGAGATAGAGCCTTTTCCCATTTTGGCAGCAAGACTTTTAAGCGGGCCAAGACCTGATGTTCCTCTGTGTTCATGACGTGGCCACGAGCTGCTAACCACTGACCCAAGACTTGCTTCACAGAATCAATAGACTCTTCCTCATCCCAAGGCACCAAATAATTGCGCGAAGCTAAAGCAAGCGCAGTAGCGACCAGAGCAAAGCGTTGCAATACCCGAATCACTTGGGAAGACATACTACTGGTACGCCATTGATCAACCAGCCGCTGAATCTCTGATTTGGTATAATGAGCAAGCTCATAGGTTGATGTCAGCAGATTCATCCATTCGGGAAACAAGCTTCCGTAGTATCGGCTGGTCTGAGACTTCACATGATCGACAAACAATTGCGGACGTTGAAAGCGATGCAATACATCAAAAGCTCCGAACTGACCAAATACCGGGATTTCAACTAAACGAATCTGTTGACCGGCCTTAGGCCGCTTCCCAAGCGATTCAAATACCTCTGACAACCATATTTCACCAGTACTCAATGCCAACGTTCGCCAGTGGGATGGTTTTGCTAATCCCCCACTCTCTGTAGCCCGCAATTTACTGGTACCGGCGACAATATGATAAGTTGCAATATCAACATCCTCAGGACGCGCTAAGCCAATTTCATCAAGCCCCAGCATCATATCGTGTTGTTCAGCGGCAACAGCAGCCAAGCCATTGGCCGTCGAAATCCAACTGCGGACGAAAGATCTATCACTATAGACAGATGCTGCCAGTTCAAGCAGCGATGTCTTGCCAGTCGACGAAGGCCCTACCAAATGAAAAATACCATTCTCTACTGCGGCGGGATGCAGTAGCGGTGCAGACAGTGCCACGCCCACCACAAAAATCATCAGCGGATTTCCAACACATAAGGCCCCAACCTGAGACTGCCACTGTGATAAAGTACCGGCGCGTTTAAGCATCGACTCATTGAGCTGACCCGCGTAATAGTATGGTTCTGAGTTTGTACCAACGCACCAATCCTGAGTGACATAAACACTGTCATGCCATCCTGTTGAATCGACACAAATTCCCGCAGGGGCTTTTAGAATCTCTTGCAGCAAATAGCGCTGCAAACGCGACCAGCTTTGTGGATAGGGCTCTAACCAATAGCCAGAATCAATCAGGGCGTCCCTAATCAAGCGAGACTGGTCACCATGTAATACCCGGTTGAATACTATGTCCTGTAGCAAAACGCCATCCATGTTGCGCCACTGGATTAACGCACCAAACCCATGCTTCTTGGATTGCTTTCGAGTTCTGGCGATTACTTTTATCCACCCACCTACAACTTGGCGTTCTTCTTTTTCCAGACATTCAAGGTGAGTCTCTGTAAGATGAAATCCCATTCTTACCTCCCGCCAATTAGAGCTCAGCCATCCAGCGACGAACATCACTCGCTCTAAATCTGACGGCCTTACCTTCTGGATTGGGCTTAATAGGCTGAGGAAACTTGCCTGCTTTGACATAGCGGCGCAAAGTGGGCTGGGACAGTTTGGTTAGTGAACACACTTCTTCATACGTGAGTAGATTGTTCAGTAATGCGATATTCATATGTAGGTTTCTCCCATAACATCTTGATTTGTCATGAGCGATCATACCGTTCACCGAGTACAATCCTCGTCGCTGGAATTGTCCATTTTGGGCACATTGAGCGATATTTATCAGTGCTGCAAATACAGGAATGAGAACAAAGAATTAAAACATCGAATCACAAACCAGAATGTAAAAAATTGAATTTTAACGACTAAACCTAAACTGTTACATGTCACATTGTTCATTCGTGACATGTAACGCCAGAATTTTTATTCTAAACACTCACAGAACTGTTCAGAATATTCATGGAGAGCGCTATGGCTAAAACACTGAAACAAATGCTGGAAGAACAGCCTGAGCATATCGTTGCGGCAGCAAGAGAAAATGCATCATTGATACTGGCGGAGCTGGATAAGGGAAAACAGCCCGAAGAAGCAGGGAAAATGGATGGAAGTGATGAAAGTTAATCGTCACTAAAGGTCCGGAAGTCATAATCATAGCTTCCCAAAAGGCATTGTCTCTGTTGCCGACGCTTCGCTGGCGTTTCCCGAGCAATGCTATGCCACTGCTTGAACATCAACACGATAATCACTGAAGCGCTCAATCCTAACGCTGCTGGCCATTGAAAACACAGCAGAAAAAACCATGCGAACGCCATAAGCCTTGGAAAGCGCACGCACCAACCAAGCACATGCCAGAACCATACGACTAAGGGCAAACAAAGCAGAAACCAAGCAAAACTAGTATTGCCATACGCTGCTAATCCGATGACAAAAACCAGCATAAAGAAAATATTACTCAGGTGTTTCATCATCAGACCCTCTCTAAAACTTTCACATGTGAAAGTCAGCACGTTTAAATGAGTGTGACTACAGACTAACACCACATTGAAAAATGCAAGTTCCAGCCACTAATCGCCACCCTTGCCACCCTTGGAGTTCATCTTGTTGGCTCTGTAACTGTATAAACTCCAGACGAACACCAGCGTGAAAAACACCCAGAGCCCAAACATCCCCCATTCAAAAGCTGTCATCCTTTTTCCTCTCACAGTTAGTTCTCAATAAATCATGGTCCCGACACAGAGAAAAAACAATAACCGACTGAAAAATAATAACTTTGCTCCGTTAGAACATTTTACGAAAACACAAAGGACAACATTCCACACTGGAAAATATCTGATTATTCCCGCCCAATACCTAGCCAATAACTTTCCACATAACTATCTATCTGGAATGTTCCTCATCAAATTCCACATAAGTGGAATATCACGGCTAAATCATCGGCTGGAATAAATCGGCAGGGTTTCCTATCTATCTGGAATCTTAGTGCCAACATTCCCTCTGGATTACTGTCACTAATATTCCAAAGTAGAGTGACTTTATTCTTGCTATGGAATGATCTTGAAAAGCTTCCTATCTATCTGGAATTTCAGGGAAGAAATGATGACTCCAGCACTCATCGCTCATCAAACCAAAAATCCGTTCACAAGACTGAGCTTCATATGGGTCATCAAAAAGCCACCGAAAAGCCATCTCTCAGTGATAGGTGTTAACGAACGCAGGGCGGTGGCACCCGCCTTCCATCAAAAAGCGATCTGTTGGTAGCTTTTGAGTGCTATATCGAACTGACGCACAGCTTGGGAAATTGCTGGCCAATTGCTGGATAACGACATGGCCATCTGATAGTGCAAATCTTGTCGATTTGAATCGACTGCGTAGATGGTGACAGCAGACCTCTGGCAGCTTAGGTCTAATCCAACTCAATATCCAGTTACTGCAGATGTGGTTCTAAGGCTTCACAAATTGCTGTTTAGGCAACAAAATTTAACTTCAACTCGCAAAACACTATGCAAGCAGTGGTATGATCGAATCCAGTTCCTAAAGCCAGACAGTTAGTTCAAGGGGACGATCATGATGCGCTGCCATCTCGCCCGCATGATGGGCGAATACAAGATACGTATTGCTGACGTTGCCAGAGAGACAGAATTTAGCCGCGCTACGTAACTCTGGTCTATAAAGAGACGGCGCAAAAAATGGATCTGCATACCGTTGAAAAACGCTGCCTACTGTTTGAATGCCAGGTAGGTGCCCTACTTGAGCAGACATAACAATAAAATAAGGATGTTAGGCGATGACCATAAGTCAGATTGAGATACGAAACATCAAAGGCATTTCAAACGAATGCTTTAAGACGCAATTAAAAGCCTATAAACCCAATCTTTTGGTTGCACCTAATGGCTTTGGCAAGAGTTCGATCGCTACTGCTTTCTCGTCAATGAGTACAAAGCGAATAGATCTTGCTGAAAACGATCATCATAGAGGGGACGAAACTCTTGTGCCCGAACTGAGTATTACTGTTGACGGGCAGAAATTAAGTGCAGATAGAACGAAAAACGAGATTCGACAACAGTTTGATGTGCTTGTAATTAATAGCGGCCTGACCCCGAAAGCAAAAAAGCTTTTCAAGGGAGCAGTATCCTCCACCATTGAAGTGAAGCCCATAACAATCTGCAAAATTCCGGCGAAAACAGACTTTTCGTATAAACCTGCTGACGCTAGAGCCAACTTTGGTCAAAACGGAAAAATTTTGCCAAACATTGCCAACTTATTAAAAGATCCAAGACTTTTGGATGCAATTCAAGACGTCGACTTAACAAAGTTCACTCAAATTCGAATACAGACAGCAGTTCATGCTATTGCCGACAAGGTGAATAAACAAAATGGAAGTACAGCTGTCATATCACAATGGATATTGGATAACTGTATAAATGAACTAAGAGCAGTAGCTCTTTTAAATGGTATTTCTGATCAGTTAATCCAGAGTGGTACTGTTACTACTGAGGTCGAAGGCTTTTTTGCGGCTTACCAAATCGCCGCCCTACATGCTGCCGATCCTAAAACATTTTCCGCTGCGATAGACTGGCTATATTACGTTACAGTAAAAGCAAGGTATCAAGACTTACTGACCAACTTCAAAAGCTCTACTTGGCAATGGGCTAAGCTCGAAGAGACCAAGAAAAAGAAAGACTTAGTTATTGGTTTCCCCAAAGCACATCAATTATCCAACGGTCAACGTGACATAATTACGCTTGTTATTCAACTCCATAAAACCTTGTATGATGGCAGCAAGAAGCCTCTTATACTGGTTATTGACGAGGTATTTGACTACTTGGATGACGCCAATCTAGTAGCCTTCCAATACTACGTCACTTCAATTATTGAAGCGTATAAAGCACGTAATCAGGTAATCTACCCAATTATTCTGACACATCTTGATCCCGGCGTATTCTTTGATTTCTGCTTCAACAAACATAAGATCCAGATCAATTACTTGTCATCGAAACCCGTAGGTAAGTCCAAGGATATTTTAAGATTAGTTGAGTTCAGAGATTCTGAACAATATGAAGAGGTGGTGAAGCCAGTTAGGGATTATCTCGATAGGCACTGGTTCCATTTTCACCCAAAGACTCATGCAATTACTGATGAATGGCCCCATTTTTTACCCAAAGATTGGAGCAATTCGGATTTATTCAAAAATTATGTCAACAGCGAACTCGACAGATATCTGAACAATAAAAACTATGATTCAGTCGCTGTTTGCTTCGCTATGCGGCTCGCTATTGAGCATCTAGTCTATTGCTTATTGCCCAATACCGATTCCCAAGAGAGATTTATTTCAGAGCACGGAACATCAAACAAGTTGGATATAGCTTCTGGGGTTGGAATTGATATTCCGGAAAGCTATTTTTTACTTGGCTTAATTTACAACACCAATTTACATTGGAATCAAGGCCGTGACTATGTATCACCTCTAGTATCCAAACTGAGCCACCCTACAATTAGGCAGTTAATTGAACAGGTTGTAGCAGCAGCTGATAACCAAAGGAAACAACAATGAGTTATCAGGCAAAATTTACGGGATGGGATTCACTCACAATAGAAGATCTTCTAGTAGCATACAGAAAGGCCAAAGCCGACTGTTTCTTCGAGAATACCTTCCCCACGGCTATAAAGTTCGCTGAGTACGAGCAAGACTTATTAGCTAACTTAAATGAACTATTAACTCAATTAAAGAGAGACGCAAGTTTCGAAGATAACGGGACATTACTTGGGCATTTTCGATTGCTTCCAAAGAAACTCTCTACAAATAAAAAATCAGATACTACCGATAATGGTCATGTGCACTTCTCCAAGCCAGAGAGAGCAGTAGAAAGTCTGTTCAATAATTACGATATAGTCCCAGAATTCCGGATTGTGGGTGACTTTCCGGTAGATACCCACATAATTTCCGCACTGTGGATCAATATGATTGGTCACCAGTTTGACGCCAAGTTCAATGATAGCTGCTACGGAGCTAGACTAAAACGTATCCGTAATGATGAGTTATTCGCGGACCAGGATGAAAATCCATTCCACATTAGCTCAATTGGCTCATTTGTCCCTTATTTTCAACCCTATCAAAAATGGCGCAGCGACGGCCTAAATGCCATCAGGGACGAGCTAGAAAAAGACCGAGATATTATTGCCGTATCCCTCGATCTGAAATGTTATTACCACTTTATTGACCCTCTGGCGATTTCGCGCAAAGCTTTGTTTGAATCGCTTGATCTAAAACTGACCGATGAAGAAGAAGCATTCACAGAACAACTATCTAAATTCCTTAACAACTGGGCAGAAGGTGCTAAGGAATTTGGCAAAAATGTTGGTGGCCGAAAAGCCAAGATCAGTGGCGGCTTGGTGATTGGCCTGACGTGCAGTCGTATTATTTCTAACGCGTTACTGCACAAATGGGACAGGCTTGTTCTGGAAAAGTTGTCGCCTATTCATTACGGGCGCTACGTAGATGACATGTTTCTCGTGTTACGTGATACAGGTAAGATTTCCAATAGCCTAGATTTGATGAAACTGATTCAGGCTCGAATGGGTGAAAAGGTTATTTCGCAGAATGCCAAAAACAAAAAGGTTTGGGAAATAAACCAAGACGCCAGCATCCAAGGCGATTCAAAAATATCGCTTCAGTCTGACAAGCAAAAGTTATTTATATTGCAGGGGCGAGCAGGGCTCGATCTGCTGGATAGTATTGAAAAAGAGATATATGAGCTTTCTAGTGAACATCGCTTGATGCCGTCGCCAGACCAATTGGAGCATTCGACAGCAGCTAAAGTACTTTCCGCTGCAGGTAGTGTAGGCGAAAATGCCGATACATTGCGCAGAGCTGATGGCTTGACTATTCGCCGTTTAGGCTGGTCCCTACAATTACGCCACGTAGAAACCCTTGCGCGAGATTTACCACCTCATCAATGGAAAGAACAGCGCGAAGAGTTTTATCAGTTTGCTCATAATCATATCTTACGCGCAGATAATCTATTTGCTCATTTCAATTACTTGCCAAGACTACTTGGATTTGCGATCAGCATGAATGAGTGGGAGCAAGCTGAACAGATAGCAGTGAAGTCCTATCGAGCTATCGATACATTAGCCATCGAAGTTGGTAACGGTAAGCAAATTCGAATTAATGGTAGTGATGCCAAAGTATTAAAGGATCTCTGGGGCTACATCAAGGGAACCCTAACATGGCTATTTATCGATGCTGCGACCAGATACCATGATCCGAGCAAGCTATTTCTGGGTGAACGCTCGAGTAAGAAGAAGCGCTTAGCCGACCTTTTTCTTAATCAAATAGTGACCAACCTTTTTGATGTTAAGTCACTACTCAATCTTCACTTTGACGTAGCCGACTTCGCGACAAAAGCGCCTCTCGTTGCTTCAGCAGATCTAGCTAAAGAAGCCTATAAATACATTCTGAATAGCCAATCTGCTGAGAAACTGGTTGGCAAGCGTAATAGCAAGAAAGAAAAGCAGATCCTAAATTTTCTTGGCAGCTCAGGGCTGATCGATGTGGATACATTTGAGAAGTTTATCGACTCTACCCGCAAAACAAGATTGGGTAAGGTAATCAAAGGCCCCAGAAAAAATGATAGCTATCTGCCTTACCTATTCCCAACTCGACCATTGTCGCCGGCTGAAATATCCGAACTTGCTCCCGAGTGTGTAGGCTTGCCTTCGGCATCTGGAAAATCTCCGATTTATGGTCCAGCTGTTATCTGGGCTAAATACACCCAAGTGCTACGTGGAGTTTGGATAAAGCCCACCCTTCTGGCAGCTGAACAGGATGCTAACGACAAAAAATCAAAACAGCGCAAGAAATACCTGAGAATAGGAACTGATAGCAAAGAAAAAGTCATCGTTGCCTTAACCAACTTACGTACCGAAGACACCGACTGGGCCGCTACCGCCTGTAATAAGCCGAATTTAAGCCGTAATCGCTACCAGAAAATATCAAAGCTGGTTAACGATGCTTTGAAACTAAGCCCGAAGCCTGATTATGTTATTTTCCCTGAACTATCTATTCCTCTGCGCTGGCTGAACAGTATTGCTAGCAGACTCAGTGCTGCGGGTATCAGCCTGATAGCAGGAACCGAGTATCGACACAAAGATGGTAACAAAATCCTAAGTGAAGCAGCTCTGATCCTCGCAGATAACCGGCTTGGCTATCCAACCTTTGTCAAAGTATGGCAGCCAAAGCTTGAACCAGCAGTTGGCGAGGATAAAGAACTAACTGTGAAATATGGTAAGGAGTGGGATACACCAGAGAAAGCACTAAAGCCGATTTATATCCATAATGGCTTCAACTTTGGTGTAATGGTCTGTTCGGAACTGCAAAACAGCAAAGCACGCATTCGTTTCCAAGGCGCTGTTGATGCCCTTATGGTTCTTAGCTGGAATAGAGATCTAGATACATTTTCCTCTCTAATCGAATCCGCAGCATTAGACGTTCATGCCTACACCATACTGGTAAACAACCGAAAATACGGCGATAGCCGTGTCCGATCACCATCCAAAGAGAGCTTCCTGCGGGATATAGCTAGACTAAGAGGTGGAGACAATGACTTTGTGGTTGCAGCCACCTTGGATATTGGCGCACTCAGAGCATTTCAAAGTCGAGCAAAACGCTGGCCTGAAGAAGGTGATAAGTTTAAGCCTGTACCTGAGGGATTTCGAATATTAGGTGACAGGAGAAAACTGCCGCCCAAGTAGAGTCATGATGAAAAACTAAAGAGTGGCAATAAATTCCCAGTTTCCCACTTCTCCCAGTTTGTTATTATGGCTAGTAGCTTCCTAGAACTACCCAGTAATGAGATAGTCTTTATGGGTAGTAAATTGGGTAGTGAATATAATAAAAAAACCAACAAAACACATAAGGCATTGTTTTTATT
>NZ_CAWPDB010000098.1:0-2314 GCF_963886625.1 Vibrio sp. V23_P3S9T160 | reverse complement strand
TAACGCCCAATTAAGGGGTGAGCAACGCTACCACCCAACCTAAAGCATTGTACCGTAAACACTAAATTTGAAGTAGAATCAAAAATGCCAAGCGTTGGGAATCCCTCTTAAATTGTTTGTTATGTGAATTTCACGCTTCATTCAAAGTAAACCACCGTAAAAACGAAGAAATCTTAATAAGTTACCTGCAAAAACGATGCTTACCAAAACCTAAATTTCAAAGCGATCTGAGCCAAAGATAGCCACTTGCAGAATCAACAACAAAGAAAGCGCCCTTTCAGCCACAACCAAACCTTTTTCGACACCAGACTTTCAGAGCTGAGCTTCAGCAAGAGAATCAATCAAAAAGACATTTCAATTAAAGCGATTTGAAACCTACAAAACTCAATACAAAGCAGATCCAAAACTCCATTGAGGCAACCCAAGAACCTTGAAAACGATCAATCTCAAGTTGTTCAAGAATCCATTTCGACTAAGCCAACTTGCCTATGACACGAAACGAATTCTCAATGAAATCGTAGATTTAACCTTAAAAACTCATCCAACACATAACGCCCGCCTAAGGGACTGGCAACACATAACACCAAACTCAACAAACGTAACCACTTCGGCTCATTGGGACTGGAAACGCCACGTGTTGACAGTCCCTCTTAAGGCGTTTGTTATGTTTATGGAAAAAAACCAACATCGAATGACAAGTAAATTCAAAAAAATACCATATCAATTTTGAGGCTGTGTGTAATAAGACCAGAGTATACCAGATATAAGAATTGAAAAAGAAAACTCCATACCAACACGGATATAAAAAATTGAAGGTATTTCTTGGACTGATATTGAATAAAGAAATAAAGGATAAAGCTCCACTATAATAATTGATACTGGATATATAAAACATATTAATTTAACTTCATTTATCTTATATATCTTTAGATCTCTCCATACTCCAATCAAGCCGGAAACAGATAAAAAAACCATAACATACATGACTGTAATCATGATTTTCTGCACCATATCCCCCTCGAAAGAATATGCCATTGGAATAGAAATTGACAGCATTAAGATTAGTACTATAAAGGGTGATATTTTCTTTATATCCATAAATTAACTCCTAAGTTTAAGTTTAAGTTTAAGTTTAAGTTTAAGTAGATGATTGGTTTAACTCACTAAATTCAGATTATCTTTTACTAACTATGATTGCCATAGTAAAAAGCACATAACGCCCGCTTAAGGGGCAGACAACGCTACTACCAAGTTTCCGCATAACACCGCAATCACACAAACCAACGCATAGTAAAAATGCCCCGCGTTGGCTGTCCCTCTTGAAGCGTTTGTTATGTACCTGGTTGGTTCTATCCCCAGAAACACCCATAAGTATCGTCTTCTAGTATTTCCAAGAAAGCTTCTAGAAGTTGAATCTCTGGGATTGGCTCATACGAATGCCATTTTTGGTCGGATTTCATCCAGTAAATTTTCCACGCGTCACGCGACTTATAATATTTGACTTTGGCTACTGGGCACTCCATTTTTTCGGATGGATCATTCCACTTAGGACGTATCTCGAAGATTTCGATGACCTGCCCCTCTAACCGATACCCAATATCAAGTTGATTGCGGATCTCTTCTGGCGGTCGACAAGAATCAAGGTACTTCTCCACTGCCTTTCTGTAACGCTGTTGCTCAATTTCTGAAAATGCCATATCTATCACCTAACCCTTTAATTAAGCTAAGTTTACGACCTAATTTCATACGTTGGCTAGGTTAATTTTCGAGAAAGTACATAACGCCCGGCTAAGGGGTTGACAACGCACCGCTGAACTTAAAAAACACACTGTAAACACTGAACTGCAATTTTGCACCAAAGCCGCCACGCGTTGACAATCCCTCTTGAGCCGTTTGTTAGGCCAACCAATTGACACCGACACTTTCACAACCAAAGAACGAGATTTTTTGTGAATTTTAAACCAACTAACTGATTCATTTATAAACCAAAATGCTAAATCAGCAAAGAAACAAAAAAACTCAAATTGAGCGGTTTGGAAGAAAAGTGACGAGCGTAGCATGCTCGGCGGACGTTTGGATGCTGAAGGTTATTTTACCGCTAAACTCACAACGAAAAGCAACCCAACGCGATCAAGAAACAGCAAATATGTGATGATTATTTATTGCTTAAGTTAAGCCACAAAACATGGAATTTACCGTTCAATTCAAACCCGATTTAGCTGATAAAAACTCACTTTGCCTAACGCCCGGCTAAGGGGTTGACAACGCATAGCCGAACTCAAAAAACACACCGTAATCACTGAACTTCAATTTT
>NZ_CAWPDB010000097.1:0-2335 GCF_963886625.1 Vibrio sp. V23_P3S9T160 | reverse complement strand
CAGGTTGATAGTAATTATTAGGAACAGTGGAAAGTCAGTTCATGTTGACTTTTAGCGATGCATAGAGTCGCGACTCTCCATATCGATGGGCTCTGCAAAAAGCATTAACTAAATGTTGCAAGTGTTAATATTGGCCATCGTAGGATAAAGGATGGGGTAGATAAGTGGCGAGTGACTAAGTTAGTCGATGCATAAAATCGTTTAAGCCGTTGTCCGTGGTTGGCTTAAGTAGTACGTGTATAAGAATACTTGGTATTTCACTTAGAAACAGCAGGCGCAAAAAAGACTACGCATAAGCGTAGCCTCTTTGATTGGTCAGCAGAACCATTATATGGCAGGGGTGATAGACAATACCCATTGTTCAGTATAAGTCCCGGCTGGAAATTCATTTTTACGCTTATGTCTAATTACAAACCCTGGCATTACTTTATTTCCTATTTGACCTTCTAGCTTGATGACAGTTTGTTCTAAACCTGCTGCATCAAAAACTTTATGATCCTGTGGTGTCTGCGATGTTAAACCAACGGTACTTAAATCTGGGCATGATGATGTCTCGCTACAGGATTTACCGTCATTTGAAAATGTGGATGACCTTTTAAGTTCAAGATCAAATTTATGATCGGGGTCAGTTGATTTTATCCTTGCATTTTCTACTAGTGAGGCGATAAATTCTTGCTTATACACAGCGTCATGAAGATTTACAAGATCAAAATCAACGGTAGACTCAGTCGGATGATTAGTGGTCGTCCATGGAATTAACAAATCGAATGCTAATTTTTCTTTTACAACATGTTGAAGGTTAAAAACGTATTCTTTGGTATCTTCTGCTGCTAGGTTCACGGTAGAAAATAGCAGTAAAGCTGGGATTAAAATAATACGAAATGTCATTACTTATACCTTTGGATAAAATGTTTATGTCGAGTCATCATCCAATCTGTGAAGGTTTATTCTGAGGGATAATGCATGTTCAGCGGCTAGTGAGCCGATAATGTCAGCAAACTAGGCCATGAGATAGGAAATTAATGTAAATTAAAATAATCATTATAAATCAGTTTGATACAACTCGATATCTGCAGCTTAATCAATCAAGATGCTCGAATAACAGTTAACTAGAGTTGCTCAATGAATACTATACCCAAACAATTTAGAGTTGCAGGCAGGCGGTAAGTGAGCGAGTGTGCATGAGCATAGATAGACTCTATGATTGGGATGAACGAACGTAGCCAGCCCCCTTGAAACTTCAAATAGGAAGGGGATATACGTTCGTTATCACAAGCTATAAGATTTGCATTCCCACTCAAGTCGGCAACTTTAATTGACCACTTGAGTGGGAATAGTATTTTATTGACTTATAATGTATTGCAAAGTTTCTTTAGCAACCTCTGCTATTATCTTATCGCTATGTTTCGCGCTTGGTTCAGATTTATGTGTATATATTGCTATTACTAACGGAGATGCTTTTTCTCGCCAAATAACAGCGACATCGCTTGCTGCACCATAGGCACCACAGGTTCCCGTTTTATCACCGACTTGCCATTGCTTAGGAACGGCAGCTCTGATTCTGTTATCTCCAGTCGTGTTACCGATTAGCCAATCATGAAATAACTCCTGATGGGAGGCCGACAGTACATTGCCAAAAGATAGCTTGCCAATGCTCGTCGCCATTGATTTAGGTGTAGAGGTGTCTCGTTCGTCTCCGGGTATTGCTGTATTGAGTTCTAGCTCCCAACGGTCTAAACGGAAATCTTCATCTCCAATGCTTTTCATAAAGGTATTCATACCTTTAGGGCCACCGATATAACGCTCTAATAAAATATTGGTAGCGCCATTATCGCTGTATTGAAGGGCAGCTTGAGCCAGTTGGCCTATGCTCATTCCTTCGGCGTGATTTTCCTCGGTAATTGGTGACCAAAACTCTAGATCACGTTCACTAAAATCGATAGAAGTGTCTAAGTTCAGCAGTTGATTTTGCGATTTTTGTAAAATAGCCGCTGCCAGAAGTGATTTAAAAGAACTGCACAAAGGAAAGCGTTCCTGCTCACGGTAACCAAAAGTAAAACTTCCATATATATCGTAAGCATAGACGCCAATACGACCTTGCCAATCACTTTCGATATCTTTGACCGATTGGGTCAGTTGAATATCCGTTTGTGCAATGGTTTGAGTTGATACGGGCAGTAAAATAACAATCGACAATAACGTCGATTTTTTGAAACTGAACATTACTTATCCTTTTCTAGATATAGATAATTATAGATGAGTTAATTATCGGCATGCTGTTAAAACAAGTGTTTATTAGCCAAATTAATAAATATATACCAAGCAATATCCATCA
>NZ_CAWPDB010000096.1:0-2443 GCF_963886625.1 Vibrio sp. V23_P3S9T160 | reverse complement strand
GGTTAATGATGGCTTGTACATTCAAAAAGACACACGTTCCGTTAGTTCAGTGCCAATTGAATTTATTGATAGTATTAATTCAATTGGTGTTGACTTTATCCATTTATTTGATGGCGTTGAGCCACCAGACACTTCTTTAGTCAATATAATTACAAAGCACTTCGGTACTTCAAATCTTTTTGTGTGGCAAGATGAGAAAGTTAATCGCTATCGGCTTATGCTGCGGGTCCCAAATGACGTCGATAAGGTACAGTACCTAGATGAAGCTAGGACGTATGTAAGTGAGGCTTTCATTTGGTCTTGGGTGGGACAGACGGATGGGCAAGTTGCTTCAACCATCAAGAGTGATTTTCAACCGGTAGCCGTTCTCAATTCACTCCCTTTGTCTGATTTAAAAGGGGTTACTCCTACTAATAATCAAGCATCATCGCTTAGTGATACGGTTGGACAGCAGGCTTTAGGCTTGCTTATGGCTTTGGATGGCAAAGATGACTCCGATTTCGGAGAAGAAGTTGAAGGGTATTTGAAACGCCAAGTTCAGGGCAGCTTCGAACAATATGCTAATCAGTATTTAAACGAGTCGCTCGAGTCTTCTTTGGAAAGCATTAACGGTGTTGTTCGTAGTTCATTAAGTGTGAGTACGTCTGGCATTAAAGGTGAGCTTGAAGCTTTGGTACCGCTATACAGTAATGACAAAGATTTTGTGTTTGTTCAACCTGGTTTTGTTTTGAACGATAAGGGCCGTTACAACGGTAGAGATTTTGTCCACGCTGGTATTGGGTATCGTACTAAAGTAGACGATTTTATGTACGGCGTAAATACGTTTTATGACTATGATTTGGAACGAGGTCATAAACGAGCAAGTATTGGTGGTGAGTTGTGGCATGAGGCATATAGCTTCTACACTAACTATTATTTCCCTCTTTCTGCATGGGTAGCCTCGCCGGATACATTTTCAACACTTGACGATATGAGTCTTCAGGAGCGCCCTGCCTATGGACTGGATGTTGGAGTATCAGGTTATTTACCTTCTTATCCCTGGCTTAGTGCTAACTTGAGTTATGAGCAACAATTTGGCAATCATGTTGAAAATGAAAGAGGTGAGAATCCTACCTCGAGCCCTTATCAAATTGGAGTATCGTTAGATTACAGCCCAATTCCGATGATAAGTTTTGGTATATCTCATAAATATGATAGTGCTACCGGTTCGGACTATTCAGCCAATCTCGGCTTTCAGTACATATTCGGTGAGAGTTTATCTAAGCAACTTGACCCTGCTTACATAAAAGGGACAAGGGGCCATGACTACCAGCAGAAAACATCTTTTGTCCAGAGAAATCACGATATTGTACTTGAGTACCGTAAAACGCCTTTCTCTATCGAGTTGGTTGGTGAAGGTGAGGTAACGATTTCTTCGGGGGTGACTCGTAATACTGCAGAATTCGTTCAGTTATCTAATTCATCAGATATTAAGCAGCTTTCTTATACTGGTAGTGCCGTACCATTTCTTACTGGTACTGGTGTATTGGCATCGTCGGGTGCTCTAAGAGCTAATAGCTCCGTACCTACTCAGTTTGTCAAAGAATTTAATCATGATATTAAGTATGCGAGTAGCGCGACTGACAATTTTTATGAGTTGACCTACGTTGCAACACTAAAAGATGGAAGCTCGTATCAAACTCGCCCACTGCGAATTAGGTTTGAGCATCCGAGGGGCGGTAGCTTTGATCAACAAAATACTTATTCTAAATATGAAGTAACAGTAAATGATGCGATTGCCGATGGTAAGGCAACGAACGAGCTTCGAGTGACCTTGAAAGATGCTAACGATAACGCTGTGGCAGGAGAGACAATTAGCTTTACGCTAAACGGCTCAGGACAAGCGGCGTCACCACTCACAGCAACAACTGATTCTAGTGGTCGGGCCATCTTTAGATTGAGCAACAAAGTTGCAGAAACAGTTACCGTTACCGCTATGCATAGCAGTGGCAGCCGTGATGCGTATGTAACGTTTTTGGCAGACCCAACCACCGCTAACATTAATGGAGTGAACTCAAGCTTTGTTGTTGTCAAGGATGGCGAGAAGGCCGATGGTAAGGCAACGAACGAGCTTCGAGTGACCTTGAAAGATGCGAATGATAACCTTGTGGCAGGCGAAGCGATTACTTTTGATGTTATCAGCGGTGATGTAACCTTGATTGAGACAAAGGTAACGACAGATACAGACGGTAAGGCGACAGCGAAAGTTACTAGTAAAAAAGCGGGTAAAGCGACGATTAGGGCGACTTACGATGGTGAGTCGAAAGATGTAGAGGTAATTTTTGTTGCTGACAGTGCCAAGGCAGTATTAACCGCGTTTACAGTCGGTACCAATGGTCAACCTGCGAACGGCAGTGATCAGAACAGTGTTACGGCCACGGTGAAGGATCCAAACGGTAATCCA
>NZ_CAWPDB010000095.1:0-2461 GCF_963886625.1 Vibrio sp. V23_P3S9T160 | reverse complement strand
TTTTGCGTTGAGTTTAGTGATTACGGTGTAATGCGGGAAGTTGGTAGTAGCGTTTCGGGCTACTTAATTGGGCGTTATGCCACCTTTAATTAACTTTTCTATAAGGAAATAAATGAAATTATCAAATTTGGCGTTTTTGAGTTGTATGGTTTTTGCGCAAAATGTGTACGCGAGTACAGAATCGAGTATCAACGGGCCAGAACGAGAGTTTTATATTGGTCTGGGGCTTTCATTTGCGAACACTATTATGTTGGAAAGTGGTGGAATATCACTTGAAGAGAATAGTGATTTTGGTAAGTCTGGTTTTGGGCTTTCTGCTGGATATGAATTTACGACTCACAAACAGGTTAGCATTGACGTAGAGGCTGAATATCGTCAGCTTGGTAAAGTGAATTATTCAAATATTCTGGATGTTTCGGGTAGTGGGATGTTTGTTAACGTTAAACCGAAGCTATTTGTGAACTATGAATTTGGTGATGTTTATCTTGCTCCATTTGGTGGTGTTGGTTTAGTGAAAGTCGATGCCAAATCTCCCATAAATAATATTGCAGAGTCTGAAACCGAGTTAGGTTATCAATTGGGCATAGAGCTTGGTTTTAAAGTGAACAGGTCGATGGACATAATGATTGGCTATCGCTCAGCTCAGGTCGAAGTTGACAGCGTAACTACCAGTTTTGGCAGTGGTTATCTTGGTGGTAGATATTACTTCTAAGTACGGAGTGGCGGTGGCATAACAAACGCCTCAAGAGGGATTGCCAACGCGTGGCGGTTTTAGTGCAAAATTGAAGTTCAGTGTTTAAGGTGTGTTTTTTGAGTTCGGCTATGCGTTGTCAACCCCTTAGCCGGGCGTTAGGGCTATGCCCATTATCAATATGAGTACTTATGAATATAGAAAGCAAAGTGACTGAGATTCCAAATATCGAAAGTCAAAAAAAAGAAACGGAATTAGAATCATCAAAATCAGAAACTGAACACATTCACTTTGACCGAGAAAAATATGATGCTCGACAAAGGGAGTTCAGGAAAAGTATGTACTTGGCTTTTACATTCATGTTTGCATTTTCAATACTCATGTTTGCCTCGTTGCGAAACCCCGGTATCTATGAAATAGATAAAGAGACCTTTGTATTAATCAACCAAGCATTTAATGCGATAGTGCTCTTAGTCATCCCTTTCTTTTTGGGATCTTTAGGTGCTATTGCTCGAATTTTAATGGCGGGAGTCAAGGGGGGACAGCATGGCGTATTAGTTGTTTCCTCAGGATTAATGGCAATGTTTTCATGGGTAGGAATTAAAAGTGGCGTGCTTTTAGCTATAGTAGCGCCGCATTTAGAAAAGCAAGGTGTTGCATCAACAATTACCATGCAAACTGAGAGCAGTTTTTATACTATGGCGCTTGTAGCGATAGCAGTGGGTATGTTCTCATCAAACCTTTATATATTTATAAATCAGCGAGTTGAGCAACTATCTGCAACCAAAAAGCCCTAACAAACGCTTCAAGAGGGACAGCCAACGCGGGGCATTTTTACTATGCGTTGGTTTGTGTGATTGCGGTGTTATGCGGAAACTTGGTAGTAGCGTTGTCTGCCCCTTAAGCGGGCGTTATGCAACTCAGGTAAATTTAGAGGTTCAATCTTTTTAGATTTCTCCGGCCATTCGTTTTGTGTTGTCGGCAAATGAGCATTTTTACCCTCAAATTCTTGGTGAACTCAAGCCGTAAAACAGGCAAGGTTCTTTGCTTGCCTCAATCACTTTTAGCGTTGGTGCGTTGTAAATTCAGTGGGCGCAAAGTGTGGAAAGGGCAAGGTTATCGAGCATTTTGTACTTGCTGAAGCTTTCGCTCGTTAAGTTTGCCTGATTCAAAAGCTTGGTTTGTTGTTGAAAGGTGAACTTTGTTTTGGCGGCTTATTTATCGCAGTTCTTGCTTGGGTTGGTTCTTGAATCACTTAACCATTGCAATTGTGGCTTTTGGTCGTGTAAATTCAGTTTATCTCATTGAATTTGCATAACAAACGGCTCAAGAGGGATTGTCAACGCGTGGCGACTTTAGTGCAAAATTGAAATTCAGTGTTTACAGTGTGTTTTTTAAGTTCGGCGGTGCGTTGTCAACCCCTTAGCCGGGCGTTATACCAAAGGAGAAAAGATGAGTCATTCAACAGATTGGAATATTTTAGTTCAAGGATACCAGAGTCTTATATGGTGCCAAGAAAGTATGAAACCTGAAAATAAAAATAAAAAGGTTTCAGAGCTACTTTCTGAATTTAGTAAGAGAAATAAAGGAGTACCTCCACTAAACATTGGTTCAATGTTATCTGCAGCCTATGTATGTTTTATGTACCCTCAGCAACGCGATTTTAGTAAGCTAAATTTTTCAGCTATAGATACGAATTGTTTTTTAATCACATCTGGGGAAAAAGGTGATTCTAAGTATATATGTCGTAGGATAAGAAACTCTTTGGCC
>NZ_CAWPDB010000094.1:0-2487 GCF_963886625.1 Vibrio sp. V23_P3S9T160 | reverse complement strand
CCTTAACAGGGCGTTATATGCTATTACTGGCCAACCTTATCTACATCACATTAAGTCTTTAAATTTAATAGTAATATCATTGATCATTTATCATGGAGGATTAGCTATGCCAGGCGCATTTGCACATATAACAGCTGTTAATTTCGCAATAAGTAATTCAAATCTCAAATCATTAAATATGCCTAAAAAAGCAAAGTTAGCTCTCAGCCGAAATCAAAAATTCGTTGAGCTAGGCTGTGTCAGTCCTGACTTTCCTTATTTAAAATTAGGAAGTCCAGACCAAAATGAATGGGCCGATAAGATGCATTATGAGAAAGTAGGCGTCTTAATAAGAAAAGCAATATTACTTGTAAAAAATTTATCAGGCGAGGATCAAGAGAAAGCATTTGCTTGGCTTTGTGGTTTTGTTGCCCATGTCATTTCTGATATTACAATTCACCCTGTTGTTGAGATGAGAGTTGGGCCATACCATGAAAATTCTCAAGAACATCGAATTTGTGAGATGAATCAAGATGCGTATATATGGCCAAAGTTAAACTTAGGTGAAATCGGTTATGCTGAAAGGGTGAACAATAATATTGGATCTTGTAACGATCCTACAAACCCATCGAATTTAGATAGAATAATTACTAAGCTATGGGAAACTTGCTTAAAGGATGTTTTTCCTGAAAAAGCTGACTCTACACATCCTGATATTAACGGTTGGTATAAAGGCTTTCAGTTTATAGTTAATAATATTGAAGAGGGTTATCGACTTTTTCCTTTAGCTAGACATGTTGCTGCGAAACAAGGGTTGGTTTATCCAAGTTTGGAAGAGATAGATGAATCTTATATTAAAGCTTTGAAAACACCTTGTGGGATAGAAGATTATGATTCAATTTTCGAACGAGCAGTTGAAAATGTGAAGCAATACTTGTGTTACTTGTCTAACGCTGTTTTTGATGATGGTAGTGTTGATATGTTTTTAAATTGGAACTTAGACACTGGTCGTTGTGAAAAGGAAATGTTGACTGCTTGGAGTAACTCATGAAATATCTAAACTTATTAATATTATCAATGTTAACTGCTGGATGCGCTGTATCTAAACCATATAACGATGAAAAAATGTATGACTTAGCTTCTCAATTTAAAGATCTTGCTCAAACTGTCGATGGATCCATTAAATTTGGTGATGTCATGATTGATAGCGGTGCACAGGCCTTAGAAATTGTTTCAACAGAGCAACCAGATAAGGTTGCACCTTTTGTTAAATATACAATTAAAGCTGAAATGCAAGGCGACAATGCCGTACTTCTATTGTGTGAAGAAGATGTTGCCTTAATCGAAGATGCAGGGTGTAACGCTGTACTTGATAAAGTTTATTGGCATGAACTTAAAAGTAATAGTTGTGTGATTACATTGCAAAGTAATCAGGTATGCAATTAGAGAACGCATATAACAAAGCATTTAAGAGTGATTCCCAACGCTTGGCATTTTTAGCTCAAGGTTGGGTTTCGTGTTTACGGCGCAATGGTTTAGGTCAGGTGGCAGCGTTGCTCACACCTTAATGCGGCGTTATGCTCTAGTCACAATCAAACTATTTTGGAATTTATCACAATGAAAAAATTAACAATTCTAGCTCTTTCATCACTGGCTTTCTTCTCATCTAACACTTTTGCTAGAGATGATGTGGGTAATTATTCGATTACAAAGGCAATGAGCTCCGAAGTGGCTAAATCTAAATTAGGCTCTGAAGTTTCATTTTACTTTGGCGAGCAGAGTTACGGCAAAGTTCTCAAAGAATTAGGTGAATTTAAAACCAGTAAAAAAACGAACGCTTTCAATAAAACAGATGAAGAAGCGTGCAACTGGGTTTTTCTTTCTGCCATGATTGCTCTTAAAGACAGAGCGATAAAAGAGGGTGGAAATGCAGTAGTTAATATCAAATCAAATTACAAAAACAACCTCACTTCAAGCAACGATACTTTTCAATGTGGTGCTGGAGCCGTAATGGCTGGAGTTGCATTGAGTGGTGAAGTGGTGAAGTTGTGAAGCTCAAAAAATAAGCATAACAAACGGTTAAAGAGGGATTGCCAACGCTCGTCGACTTTAGTTCAAAATTGAAATTCAGCGTTTACGGCGTGTTTTTTGAGTTAAGTGGTGCGTTGTCAACCCCTTAACCGGGCGTTATGCAACTCAGGTAAATTTAGGAGTTCAATCTTTTTAGGTTTCTCCGGCCATTCGTTTTGTGTTGTCGGCAAATGAGCTTTTTTACCCTCAAATTCGTGGTTAACTTAAACCGTAAAACAGGCAAGGTTCTTTGTTTGCCTCAATGAGTTTGTGCTGGTTTGTTGCCAATTCAGCGTGCGCAAAGTGTGGAAAGGGCAAGTTAATCGAGCATTTTGCACTTGCTGAAAGTCTTGCTTGTAGGGTTTGTTTCCTTCAAAAGCTTGTTGGTTGTTGAACGGTGGACTTTGTTTTGGCGGCTCATTTATCGCAGTTCTTGCT
>NZ_CAWPDB010000093.1:0-2521 GCF_963886625.1 Vibrio sp. V23_P3S9T160 | reverse complement strand
TAGCTTCGCTGAGGCTCAACAAGAGATCACCCGCTACATTATCGGATATTACTGCCAACTCAGGCCACATCAGTATAACGGTGGTCTAACTCCCAATGAATCAGAACGATTATATTGGGAAAACTCTAAAACCGTGGCCAATTTTAGTTGACCACTACATCATTACACGTTGAAAGTAGTGACCATTTTATACGCAAAACAACGCCAGATTCGTTTTTACGAACAAACTTGGAGTCGTTGCTGCAAGAACTCTGTATTGAGCATCTTTATATCTGCGGCTACGCCACAGAGTTTTGTGTAGATAAAACTACGCGACGAGCTGCTGGTTTAGGTTACTCGGTGGATTTGATATCAGATGCTCACACAACTCAAAGCAAATCTCATTTGTCAGGTGAGCAAATCCGAGTACATCACAATGCAACATTGCCGAGTATTTCTAGTTTTGGTGTCAAGATTACAGCTGTATCGACACAATCTTTGACGTCATAAGGCTAACAAACGGCTCAAGAGGGATTGCCAACGCTTGGCGGCTTTAGTGCAAAATTGAAGTTCAGTGTTTACAGTGTGTTTTTTGAGTTCGGCGGTGCGTTGTCAACCCCTTAGCCGGGCGTTAGGTTTTTTTGAGCCACCCCGTTGAGGGTAGCTCATTAAAAATTAGACTGTTGCAGCGAGGTGATGTTCGATCCTATCCAAGACTTTAGCATCTTCTAATAGGTCAAATTTTCGAGCGAAAAGGTTAGGGCTCGAAATTAAGTTAGAAATATCGGCCATTGTAAACGTCCTCGGTCTAAGCTTTATATCTCCATCTGGTACCCAATCGATAAGTCGCAAGTCATCTTGAATTATTTCACCATGACAATCGTTATTCATCATAACTGTTTGGAAAAATCCTTCATCAGCAATAAATGTATTTTTATAAAATTCTTTATAGGGCTGAGATGCATCCGTGTTACAAACAAAATCACAGAATTTTCGAGACACAATCATCCATTGGGTGCCAATAAATGGTGTTATCCCTGACATGAATTTTCTAGCTATTTTAGGTCGGTAAATATGCTCTTTATATTCAAAGCACATATTTTGTATGCGATTCATCGTTTCAGGCCTAGCTTCATTTTGGTCTAGTGCTCGAATAAATTCCTTGTCTTTATTATTTGACAAAAACTCATGAATATATGGCTGAGTTTTCAATGGAAAATCTTGTCCACTTAGGTTTATAAAATGCGTCCAGCTTTTGTTCATATTCAATAGCTTAGCCATACCACGAAGTTCAATATTAACTAAACTATACCCACCCCATAGTGCATTTTCTGATTCAAGAATTTCAGCATTTTGGTAATCATTTAGAAACAAAGTTATTTCATCTGAAATTTCTTTTCCAGAAGTTTTGTCAACATGGATAACGTAATGATTATTTGGGTGGTATATTGCATGAAATAGCCGTTTAAATTGATCTGGATAGCGGTGAACGAGAATAAGATAAGCAATCATTAGATCATTCCTTGAGAAATCTGGAATATTTATTTTCACGCTCCAGTTATCTCAGTTAGGGAATGTATGTTCTGAGTGGTAAGGCGTGTTCTTATCCATAGACTATATGGGGGTTCTGTCTTGATTAATCAATAGCAATGAAATATAAACCTAACAAACGCTTCAAGAGGGACAGCCAACGCGTGGCATTTTTATCATGCGTTGGTTTTCGTGATTATGGTGTTATGCGGAAAGTTGGTAGTAGCGTTGTCTGCCCCTTAAGCGGGCGTTAGCACTATTATGAAGAGGTACATCATTAAGTGACAGAACAAGCAAGTTATGACTCTGAAGGATATAGTAAAGCACTAGATAAACTAGTGACTCTGGCTGAAAAAGAGTATTACGTACAGATGGTCGACATCAACAGACATCAAGTTGTTGTTAGTAGAGCTATTTTATGGCTTTTGGTCGTACTAATTGGTTTCGACTTTGCTTTTGTCGAATGGATTTATTCAAAGTTATCAACTCGTTCAGATCTCCTGTCTAATATGGTTTCTTGTCTCGTAATTATTTGCTTTGCGATAGTCACTGGTATAGTTGCTTTCGGATTCGCCATTTTTTCTATCCCTGCTATTGGGGGATATTCCAAACTATATGAAAATAGCTGGGCAGATTATGCTACTAGTGCGTATGACCGCTGGGAGTCTAAAGAACAATTTGTCTATGAAACAGAACTGAGTAAGTTACTCGGTAAGTTAGACTCTGCTTGTAGCATTGGCAGTAAGACTAACCACAACCGAGGTGATCCGCCCCAGCAGTTTTGGACACTGAGTTAAGTGAGTACAATCACTAACGAGGTGAACAATGACAACTAAGAAAACTAGAATTAAACATTCCCCTGAATTTAAAGCAGAAGCCCTGAAGTTAGCAGATAAAGTGGGAGTAGCTGCGACAGCAAGACAGCTTTCTTTACACGAATCTCAAATCTACGGGTGGCGGAAGAACTCGAAGAAAGACACCAGTACTAGTCAGCGAGAGCAAGAGCTAACCG
>NZ_CAWPDB010000092.1:0-2553 GCF_963886625.1 Vibrio sp. V23_P3S9T160 | reverse complement strand
ATAACAAACGCTTCAAGAGGGACAGCCAACGCGCGGCATTTTTACTATGCGTTGGTTTTTGTGGTTACGGTGTTATGCGGAAAGTTGGTAGTAGCGTTGTCTG
The DNA here is from genome assembly GCF_963886625.1 of Vibrio sp. V23_P3S9T160. Lineage (NCBI taxonomy): Bacteria > Pseudomonadati > Pseudomonadota > Gammaproteobacteria > Vibrionales > Vibrionaceae > Vibrio > Vibrio sp. V23_P3S9T160. Next base: position 2,450 of record NZ_CAWPDB010000092.1, on the reverse strand, counting down.
CCCCTTAAGCGGGCGTTATGCAACTCAGGTAAATTTAGGGGTTCAATTTTTTGGGATTTCTCTGGCAATTCGTTTTGTATTGTCGGCAAATGAGCATTTTTATCCTAGAATTCTTGGTTCACTCAAGCCGTAAAACAGGCAAGGTTCTTTGTTTGCCTCAATGAGTTTTGGTGCTGTTTTGTTGCCAATTCAGCGTGCGCAAAGTGTGGAAAGGGCAAGTTTATCGAGCATTTTGTACTTGCTGAAGTTTTCGCTCGTTGAGTTTTCCTGATTCAAAAGCTTGGTTTGTTGTTGAAAGGTGGACTTTGTTTTGGCGGCTTATTTATCACGGCTCTTACTTGGTTTGATTCTTGAATCACTCAACCATTGCAATTGTGGCTTTTGGTCGTGTAAATTCTGTTTATCTCATTGAATTTGCATAACAAACGGCTCAAGAGGGATTGCCAACGCTTGGCGGTTTTAGTGCAAAATTGCAGTTCAGTGTTTACAGTGTGTTTTTTAAGTTCGGCGGTGCGTTGTCAACCCCTTAGCCGGGCGTTATGTGCTAAGCGAATATGGCGAAAATTGAGTTTTCTTAAACGCAAAGGTATGATTACTGAACTAGTGCTAAAAAAGTGAGATAGAGTATGGCTAAATCAACGAAAGTAAATATAGCTTTGCGTGGCAAAAGCAAAGGGATTACCAAAACGATGAGCTTGCAGTCATTTAACACTATGATTTTTAGTAATTTGGAGGCTTCCTTTGAACTTGAAGGTATCAAAAGAAGCGTTCGTAATCGAGATAAAATCAGAAGTGCTAGTAAATTATTGGAAGGAATTATTTAAGCTCTTGTGTAGCTTGTTCGAATAACTTCCTTATTAAACCATGCTGTCCGCGAAGAGATTGACGTACGGCATGGTAGTAAGACTTCTTCCCTCTCCCTGTTTCAATAAAGCATTCCAAATCAAAAGTGTAGCCCCTAGTTAGGCAGAGCATTTCTAAAAATAGTCTAATTGATCTTCCATTACCGTCTTGAAAAGGATGTATCCAAGCCAACTCCCGGTGAGTGTCAATTAGCATCTTTATAAGCGTATCTCGATCTTTAATTTTTTTTAGCTGACTTCTCGTTAACGAAGTAAAAAAACGCTTTAACTCTAACTCAATTTTATCTTTGGCTATTGTGGGGCGCCTGTCATTTTGAACAACCACTTCTTCATTTCGATAAACTCCTGCCCAAGGATAAATGCCGCTAAAAAGAGTTTCATGGCATTTTTTAAAAGCAGCCTCACCGATAGGCAGAGTTTCGTTGGTAATATAACTCTCTAGAAATTTTGGTACTCTGACTTCAGCATAGATTTCTTCGGCAATGTCTAATTCATCGCGATATGATGCGTAAACACCGTTTTTTATAATAACGGGATTTCTCGTACCAGAACGGTTGTCCGCAACAAAAATGAAGCGTTCAGCATCAAATTTAGCCCAAGTTGCAGGAGCTGGTGCTTTAGAATGATTTGGTTGGTTCTAAATAAACGAATACATTTCCGTTGTATGTTTGTTTCCCCGTAATAGAACAGAAAAATAATGGTATGTGTTTAATACCAAAAACATAGCAAACGGAATCACCGATTTGAACTTCACGATCACACTGCCTAAAATCATCGGGATAGTAGGTTGCTTCGGCTAAGCTATCAACTTCCCCCGTGACTGACTTCTGTGTAAACACTGTGCCAGTAGCTCTGTTCCAATATACTCGACAGAACCCTAAGTTTCTTCGTGTGTCTTTGATATGAACCATTTTACTATTAGCATCATCTACACATAAAATTGGCATGTATACACTCTATATGGGATAAAAGGCTATTATATCATATGTTTGAACGCACATAACAAACTGTTTAAGAGTGATTCGCAACGCGTGGCATTTTTGCTATGCGTTAATTTTAGTGATTAAGGTGGCGTGCGGAGGCTTTTGTATTGCGTTGCTCACACCTTAACAGGGCGTTATGCTTAATCATTGTAAAACAGTGGTTTATGGTTTTTCTTTGCTCCCTCGGCTGGTTGGTTTCGAGTTTGTCGGCAAGTTGGCTTTTGTGAGCGCTGTTTTCCGGACACCTATTCTTTGGCGCTAGAAACTCGGAGAATTGCCTCGGTCAATTTTCGGGCAAGCGCGAGGTTAGGGCGGTTGGCTCAATCAGCAATTTGATCTTAGGTTTTTGAGTTTTGACAGCCAAAGTTCAAAGTCTGATTTTCAAAATGATGAGTCATTTCTGTTTTCTATGTTTTGGTTTTTGTTTGTGAATCAAAGCTGAGTTAATCTTAGTTTTGGTAAAACGTAAGTCATTGAAGCTTAAGCATAACAAACGGTTCAAGAGGGACAGCCAACGCGCGGCATTTTTATCATGCGTTGGTTTTTGTGGTTACGGTGTTATGCGGAAGCTTGGTAATGGCGTTGGCTGCCCCTTAACCGGGCG
>NZ_CAWPDB010000091.1:0-2577 GCF_963886625.1 Vibrio sp. V23_P3S9T160 | reverse complement strand
TTATATGTGGGAACTTGTTAAACAAGCGGATTGCTGAACGCCCTTTCAATACTCCCATCAACGTTGATATCGAAACTTTTGGTGGAACTATCACAACCAAGTGAACGTGATCCGGCTGAACATTTAATTCCAAGACTTCACAATCTTTCATATTGCACAAAATATAGATTGAGCGATAAAGCTCCTTACCTACATTCCCTTTCAAGATCTTAAATCTGTATTTCGGAGTCCAAACTATATGGTATTTGCAACGCCAATATACATGTGATGAACTTCTATAATCGCCCATGTTTTTAGTTTCCTCTTACTTGTGGTGAATAAGAGGTTTACTTCTAGCATGGGCACTCCTTCGGGCAATAGCCCCAAGGTTCAATCACCACCGCCCAAGGCGGTGGTTTAGGGATGACAACAAAAAAGCGTCCACTAATGAGTGAACGCTCTTATGCAATGGAAATAGTTAGGTTGAGAATTAATTCGTTTTATCTACAGATTTTTCTGCTCTAATTTGGGATGCAACGATTTTTATGGCTTCTGCGGTACTGATACCTTGAGCCATTAGTTGTTGAATTTTCTCAACAGCTTCTTGCTGTTCTTGGTGAGATAAAGTAGGAATATCATCAAACATTTAAAAAGGCTCCGGTTGATTAGGAGCCTGACTATAGAGATCGAGTTAATAACTAGCAAGGAAATTTATGTAAGCTCCCATCGCATTATCGTTTGTATAGCTTGCTCCAATGTCCAGTTGGAAAAGATTGAGAGGTGAGATCCCTACCCCTGCTGTGATTGTTCCATCAACATTATCGTATGCTAAGTTCTTCTTATATCCTGCTCTTAATTTTAACTGACGCATGATATCGATTTCACCACCTACTCGAATCATCTGTGTATTATCATTAAAATTAGTGTAGCGCTCTTCTTCATTAAGATCATAATCCACGCTTAATGTGGCATAGTCTGCAACAATACCTACGCCTACTGTATAAAGTGGCCTCATTTGGTATGCGTAGCCAATATTGATGTCTCGTGTTTTACCGAATTGGCTCTTAAGACTCTTAGTGTAAGATTGAGTTTGAATGTCTCTCTTGACTAAATTGGTTGCGGAAAATCCAACTCTTAAAGGCCCATAAAACCACAATGCGCCGGCATCAAGGTTGAACATGGTTTCTCCTTGGCCATTATCGCGTGCATCTTTGATATCGTAATCGGTTACGCTTGCTGAATATACATAGGTGTAGATGCGTTGAAGTTTAGGTGTTACACCAAAGGCAATATGTTGGCCTAAAAATGTTTGGTACTTGGCTAGCGAGAAACCCACTTCTGTTACCCCAACGGAAACAGCGTTCACTGCGCTGAGCTCTGCGTTTTCGACAGTTTGTAGCTCTGGAGTTAATGACGCAGTATTTTCGCCGCTGTAAATATCAGGAGTGACAAACGTTTCGGTATAGGCTTTGGCGAATAAATTAGCCGCTATAAATTGGTTAGGAATGGCAAAGGCGACAACACCGCCAATTTCGGCTTTTAGTTTATCATTTTGTAAATTATCTAAACTTTTCTGCAGCTGTTCAGTATTTGTGTAATCTTTTTTTTCTATGAAGTTTGAAATGCTGTCTAAATCATCGACCATGTGGTCTTCATCATTATAAGAAATCCCGAAACTGGGAACGATCATACCTACGTCATCGTTACGACGATAAATAGCCACAAGTGCAGGGTTATAAAATGGAGCAGTGAGAAAGTTCGCCGATACAACCCCTACACCACCCATCGCATCCCCTCGCGCCTCTATTGCATAATTGGCTGCGAAGCTGAAAGATGGTGTAAGTACGACTGCAAGTGGGAGTATTTTAATGAAATTTTTCATAATGTTATAAACGTGTCGTTTCCTTTATGTCTATAACGGCATATTGTCTATTATCTTTAATTATTCATCTACTGAAACATCGTAGGTTTTACTGATTACTTGAGATTGCTCAATGATAATCGGCCCTTGCCAACGTTGTTGAGTCATTGATACCGCTAGTACATAACGGTCTGCAGCTAAATTAGTGATTTCAAGTTCATTAGGATACTCAGACTCGTAGCGTTGACTCCATATTTCAGAGTATTTTCCATCGATGTAATCATACAGCGATACATTGAGTTCAGGTAAAGGGCAATATGGATTGAGTAACGCTTTTTTTTCAATTTGCCATTGATCTTTCGAAGCCCAACGTACAATTTGCTTTGCTTTGGGTTCACCAAGCACAATCCATGCGCTCCAAGATTGCTGATCTTTGGCTGTTATATCAAGACGGTATAAACCCATTGTAATTTTACTATTGAGATTATAACGCTTTAAGTAATGTGCCTTTCCAGTGACGCTGTCACTCGAAGTGGTCGTTAATAAGCTATCGGTTGATAAACTTTTATCAACCCACTGCGCCAGCCTGATATCAGCAAGTGGTTTTTCAGCGTCCACTTCTATATCAACATGAAATGCATCTCTTCCTGGGCTCTGGATCTCTTGCCTATTAATGGTGATTGATTTAAGCCATTCAGGGAGTGGTTTTTTGTCTAAACTTTTACCGCAATCAACGG
>NZ_CAWPDB010000090.1:0-2591 GCF_963886625.1 Vibrio sp. V23_P3S9T160 | reverse complement strand
GTTTTTATATGTATTATTGCAACGCAATCAGTTACTGCTATCACTTTTATGTTTATCTTGATTTTTTGGGGCTATTTAGGTTTTAACTCTAAGATTTTGAAAAAAATATCTATTATTTCCTTGATATTAATAGTTTTTAGTTATGTATACATTATACATTTAGGTCCTAGTGTAGATATAAAATCTGGATGGGAAACATCAGCTATTGATAGAAAATTAAACTCATTCATATTTAGAGTTCAACCTCAAATCAATGCTATGGAGATGATTAGTACTAGTGAACGGTATTATTCTGGTTTCGGTTCTGGTCAGTCGTTAGTATATTTTTCTCGACCATTTCATAATTCTTATATGCAGCTTATATTTGATCATGGTTATATTATATCTTGTGTTTTGGTTTTTGCAGTATTTTTTTATAGTATATCAATTGGGCATTGGCCTGCATTTTTTTCACTGTTATTATCAAGTCTGCTTTTTGAGCACTTTTTTATGATGACAGTTATCCTATATTTTTTCATATTAAGGCGATGTTCTATAACATGATGCTTAATTATTATTTATAAGGTAATATCTTGAAGTTTTCGATCCTAATGTCTCTTTATGTAAAAGAGAATGCTAGTTATCTAAGTGCTTGCTTTGAAAGTTTGATTAATCAAACTGTTCAGGCAAATCAAATTATTCTTGTCGAAGATGGCCCTTTAACTGAAGAGCTTTATGCGACTCTAGAAAAATGGCAAAAAATATTACCTATAGAGAGAGTTAAACTGCCTAATAATGTTGGTTTAGGGATGGCTCTAAATCACGGATTGGAACTATGTCGTTATGATTTGATAGCTCGCATGGACACTGATGATATATGTCACCCCAGCCGTTTTGAGAAGCAGTTAAAGATCTTTAAGAACCAAAATATTGATGTGTGTGGTAGTTGGATATCTGAGTTCTATAAAAATAGTGACATTTGTATTTCGTACCGGAAACTACCAGAAAATCATGATGATATAGTTAGATATTCTCAGCGTAAAAATCCTATGAATCATCCTTCCGTGATGTATAGAAAATCTATAGTATTTGATGTTCAGCGATATAATGATGTTTTATATTTTGAAGACTATTATTTGTGGTTAAAATTGCTCAATAATGGCGCAATTTTTTACAATATTCAAGAACCGCTAGTATTCATGCGTTCTGATGAGGCACAACTTTCTAGAAGGGGGGGGCGTAGGTATGCTTTTTATGAACTTAATTTTTTTAAATTGTGTTTTAAAAATGGGTTTATGACTAGAGAGCAAGTTGTGATAAATACTATAATTCGATTTCCGATCAGGATGTTACCATCTAAATTGTTAGGTAAGATTTATAAAATCATAAGGTTTATTGGTTGACGGTATACGTATTTCAAGTAAAAGCAATACATCTATTCTGTGGCATTTAAACTACCTTCCCATCCCAAACAAAACTGTCTTGACGGTCAACAACAAAATCTTCAATTCCATGCGCCAGTTCTGGTGCTTAATGTAGTACACATCATATTTATGTTTCCATACGGCATCTTCTACTGATGCACCGTAAGGGTACTTCACTTGAGCAAGCCCTGTAACTCCCGGTTTCACCGCATGGCGAAAACGGTAGTAGGGAATTTGCTTTTCAAGCTCATCAATAAATACTTCACGTTCTGGCCGCGGGCCAACCATCGACATTTCCCCTTTTAATACATTGATTAATTGAGGAAGTTCATCAATTCGTGTTTTACGAATGAATTTGCCCACTTTGGTCACACGTGCATCATTTTTTGTTGCCCACTGTGCGCCATTTTTTTCTGCATCATTACGCATTGAGCGAAACTTAATCACTTCAAATTCTTTGTTGTATTGTCCTGTCCGTCGTTGTTTGAAAAAAACAGGACCGGGTGATTCTAGCTTAATGAGAAGTGCGGTGATGAGCCCAACGGGTATTGCGACAGTCGATAAGCTGAAAACAAAAAAGAGATCAATAAAACGTTTTTCTCGGCTATGTCTTTTGTTTGATAAAATAGAAAAGGCTTTTTGGTGCAAGAAGTAACCGCTGTGCAGTAGCTCTGTTTCTGTATAGCCTACTTTTCGGTCAAAATAGCTGACCAGTGGCTCAACCCATGCACCAAACTCGGTCGCAGCGATTAAAAATAGCTGTTGACGTTTAGACAAATTCGCACTTTTAAAATGACAAAGTGTTTTATTTTTAAAATCGACTAAGTTGTAGTTGTTTACTTGGTAGTGAATTGGATGTCGAGATAGCACGGTGTGAATTTTGCCCGCATCTTCGTCTGGACAATAAATGTACACTATCTCATTAGCCAAACTATCAATCGTTTGATCTTGTCCATCGTAATCGCCTAATTCAGAGAGTTCAGCAACAGATTCACGGTGTTGTGTTGACTCATTAAAAATATCAGTCATAGCCTTAGTCTTTCTGGTTTATTAATTTAATAACCTAGCGCGATTATATTATCATTGATTTCTTATGCTTTCCTGCAAGGATATACCTACTTTGTAGGAATATTCCTATTTGGGCGGGCAGTATAGACTATTTTTCTGATATGTCATACCAATTACATT
>NZ_CAWPDB010000089.1:0-2609 GCF_963886625.1 Vibrio sp. V23_P3S9T160 | reverse complement strand
ATTATATAGTATGTTTGGCGCGGTTTTTTATCGTAGCTAGGTTAATAATATGAAAAATAAAGTAATTTTGTGCTCCGCTCTGCTTTTGGGTTTATCAGGCTGTGCTTCAGTTCCTACCGTAGATTCGACAGTTTCGAATGAAGCTAAATCATTTGAAGCTCCTCAAGAAGGCAATTCTGGTATTTATATTTATCGTGAGGATAGCTTTGTTGGCGCGGCACTTAAAAAATACGTTTATGTTGATGGCGAGTGTATAGGTGAGACTGCTCCTGGGATTTTCTTCTACCATGAAGTAGAAGGTAATAAAGAGCATCAAGTAAGTACGGAATCAGAGTTTTCCGAGAATCATTTAACCATTTACACCGAAGAGGGCCGTAATTACTTCGTTAATCAATATATCAAAATGGGTGTGTTTGTTGGTGGTGCTGGCGTAGAGTTAGTAGACGAAAGCAAAGGTAAAGCTGAAGTTTTAAAAGTAGACATGGCAGTAAAAGGCAATTGTCCATCGATCTAACGACGATATAGCGCAATAACAAAGCATTTAAGAGTGATTCCCAACGCTTGGTATTCTTAGCTTCGCGTTGGGTTTTGTGTTTTCGGTGGTATGGCTAGGTTTCGTGGTAGCGTTGCTCACACCTTAATGCGGCGTTATACGCAAGGAGCAAGATGGAACAGATTTACGAAAATTTAGGCACTTTAGAGTGGTGGTTTAATGTTCTCTTTGCCATTGGTTTAGGTCTTGTTGTGCATCGAATTGTCGACAATGTGCCTAATTGGCTAAGTTCGTTCAAAAGAAAGCAAAGGTTAAATAGACTAAAAGTAGCGAAGAAACTGCGCTGGGATGATGCAGCAATTAACTATGAAATAAGTAAAGCCAATAGTCGATTTTTGGTATTTGCTTTGAGTTGTGTATGTTTCCTAACATGGTTGAGCTACAAGCCAGTTCAGCAATTATTTGAATTCAATGTGTTTGTCGGCATGATCACGAGTGTACCTATTTACGTTTGTGAAGTAATTTGGCTTAAGCAAGACGTCTTAGTAACAGAAGTTCTGAAGCAACGGGAAAAATTGCGTATAACAAAGCGTTTAAGACGGATTCCCAACGCTCGGCATTCTGAGTCTTAGTCAGCTTTAGTGTTTATGGTGCAATAGTTTAGGTAGGGTGGTTAGCGTTGCTCACCACTTAACGCGGCGTTATGCATTTTTTAGGAAAAGAGGAACTATGGTTGTTGAAGTCAGGCGAGCAGAGCCATCAGATGCTAAAGCGATAAAAGGAGTTTATGAGTGCCCAAATGCGTACACTGGCACATTACAACTTCCGCTTCCATCCTCCGATATGTGGGAAAAACGTTTTCAGACTATTCCAGATCATGTTTATGCATATGTGGCACTAGTGGACGGTGAAATAGTAGGTAATTTGGGCTTTGAGCTATGTACTAATCCGAGACGACGTCACGTAGGTACATTCGGTATGGGCGTTAAAGACGATGCTCAAAGTTTAGGTGTTGGTAGTGCTTTACTGAAAACGGTTATCGATTTAGCGGATAACTGGCTGAATTTGAAACGAATCGAATTGACGGTCTATGTGGACAACGAACGAGCGATCAATTTGTATAAGAAGTTCGGTTTTGAAATTGAAGGTGAGTCGAAAGCTTATGCGTTCAGAAATGGTAGCTACGTTGACGTTTACCATATGGCTCGCGTTGTGGCACATGCATAACAAACGCTTCAAGAGGGACAGCCAACGCGTGGTATTTTTACTATGCGTTGGTTTTGGTGATTACGGTGTTATGCGGTAAGTTGGTAGTAGCGTTGTCTGCCCCTTAAGCGGGCGTTATGTGCTAGTGTACGCCGAATTCTTTACTATGATTTCGTTAATAAAGACTACTGCGGAAATGTGATAGGATTTTTGTTATGAAAGATAGGAAAATGAGTGAGGTCGAAGAGCCCAAGTCACCGTGTATTAGACAGTGCTGTTTAGATGAAATGGATATTTGTTTGGGATGTTTCAGATCGTTGAATGAAATTATTGATTGGCATTCTTCAACGATAATTGAAAAGAACAAGATTCTTATCGTATGCTGTCAAAGAAGGAAATTGGCTCAAAAATCGAGGTTTTAGTTTTATCTAAAAGTACTACTGGTGATAATTTTGTCTAAATTGGCTGAGAGTTTGTTAGAAAATGAGCATATAAAAACGGCCCTTGACGTCGAGGGCCGTTGATATTTAGTAATGCAAGGCTAGTGCTCAGGTGTTTCTAGCAGCTTAATGGCACTTTCAACTGCATTATTGATCGCTTGGTCATTTTCAAGTTTTCCTGAACTTGCTGGCCCAAGGGCTCTAGAGTATAGAGCTAATTGTTTGTCCAAAGGCAAGCCCAACTGTTCATACAGATTTTCGCGAATTTTTGCATGTTGTTCAGGGTCTTGGTTTGCAAGGCTAATAAGAGTTTCATAAATAAGAGCTTTCATATCATGTCCATTTTATTATAGTTAACTTGGTGCGTATGGATTATAGCTGAGCCCTTAATGTAAATCTTGTGCAACAATCACATAACAAACGGCTCAAGAGGGATTGCCAACGCGTGGCGGCTTTAGTGCAAAATTGAA
>NZ_CAWPDB010000088.1:0-51395 GCF_963886625.1 Vibrio sp. V23_P3S9T160 | reverse complement strand
GTCCGAGATTGGTGCGAAAAATATCAAAAAATAATTACGCTGGCAATAATTTTCAATAAATCGATAAAAACTTAAATTTTCTATTGATTAAGAATATTGATAAATCAAATGGTTAGTTTATAAAATGAATCAGCCCTCGTATTACGGAGGGCTGATTATATTCTTATGCGTTTTTTGGCAAAGATAAACGAAGCAATATATAGCCTACAATCGCGGCAGTGGTCGAGCCCATTAATATACCGAGCCGTGCAAACGTATCAAATTCAGCATTGGTCGGTCCAAAAGCCAATGACGAGATAAAAATCGACATTGTAAAGCCAATACCACATAGCACTGACACGGCAAAAATATGCTTGAAATTGATCCCTTCAGGCAATTTAGCGACACCGAGTTTCACCGCAGCCCAACTGAAGGTAAAAATACCCAATGGCTTACCAATAAATAGGCCAAGAGCCACGCCCAAAGGCAACATTGACGTGAGGCTAGATACGGAGATCCCTTCCAGTGAAATCCCGGCATTGGCAAATGCGAACAATGGCAGAATACCAAAAGCGACATACGGGTGTAGCGCATGCTCAAGATGCTTTAGCGGAGAATATTCGCCTTTATCACCTTTCAGCGGAATAGCAAAACCAATCACTACACCAGCCAAGGTTGCATGAACACCAGATTTAAGTACGGCAAACCATAAAATCGCACCGACAATTAAGTAAAGGCTGATTTTGGTAACATGCTTGTTGTTTAGTATAAAAAGCACACCAGTCATTAAGAAACCGACGGTTAACGCAATGGTAGAAAGATCACCGCTATAAAATAGCGCAATAATGACCACAACCCCTAAGTCATCAATAATCGCAAGCGCCAGCAAGAACACTTTTAAGCTGATTGGAACACGTTTACCCAATAGCGCCATAATACCTAGCGCAAACGCAATATCAGTGGCCGCTGGGATCGCCCAACCTTGAATCGCTTGTGCATCACCAGCCGTAAACAGCACGTAAATTAATGCTGGAGCAAGCATGCCGCCGACGGCAGCAATGGCTGGGAAAATAGCCGTTTCTTTGGATTTAAGAGCACCTTCCAACAATTCACGTTTGACTTCTAAACCAATCAACAAAAAGAATACGGCCATTAAGCCATCATTGATCCAATGCGACACTGACATTCCAAACACGTAGGAATGTAAAAAAGATTGGTAAACATCATTTAGCGGTGAGTTAGCAATCATCATTGCAATTGCAGCAGCAATAACCAGCAAAATACCACCTGCTGATTCCATCTTGAAAAAGTCGCGAATCACATCACTCATGATATCGTCCTTATAGTTATGCATGTTAATAAACCATTAACAAATGAATATGACAGAGTTTATACAGTAGCTGATAGAAGTAAAAATCGCTTGTTCAGATATTAAGAATCGGAATTTCCGAGTCAAGCATAACAATACAACGTATATTCCTTGGTTTTCACTATTTTCCCATTGTTGATTAGTTTTCATGCATAACAATTTTACAACAAAATAAAAAAGGTTCACAAAAACACAAAAGGCCAAGAACAACTTGACCTTTAGATTCCGCAAATATTTGAACTTAGTTGCTCGTTAGTTGCATGAAACCCGTCACCTTATGACTACCATCGGTGATAATTGGGCCTTCCCAATAAGGGATCAGAAAGGGCGACCACAGATCGCGATTCACCGCTTTCGTCACCAGATGAATATTATATTTAGGGATGTTTACCACCCATTGTAACGGGATGTCACGCTCATTCTCCGACGCGGCAGAAACGACAGGAACTAAATCAATTTCATCAGCAGATAGTGCGATCGTGGTGCCCGAATCTTTCACAATTGCCCCAAACAAATAGGGCTCTTGCTGAAAATAACGATAGCGATTAACCAATAAGGTTGTTTTGCTATCGAGTTTAACGAACAACTTATCCCATCCCTGTTTAGCGTTAGGCAGCAGATTATTACCCCACTCCTTGCTCAGCCATGCATTACCTGTGACTTGAATGGGTTGAGAGTTAACACCTAAGTTGAGCACACCTTTGACCTGCAAAAACGGTGCTTGGAGACTATATGAGGCTAAAGAAAGTGAATCATGCTTTTTTTGGTATCCCTGCTGACCAGGTAATACAAATGGCCCGGAAAGATTATTTTTTAATGAGAGTGAAAACGTGTCCGTCGCTACATCTAATACTCCAGGAAATGGAGTCGTCCCCGGTGCGCGCCAGTTCCAATTATCAATCCACATTTTAAACGGCTTTAATTCTAAGCCGGCTTGACCAATTCCGCCCCGCGCAATCCGCTGTTCACGCCAGACTTCATTCTTTGAAGAGATCACCACATAAGCAAGATAAAGCTGAGGACTAAGCCATCCATTGGCATCTCGAGCTTCATTAGCGAGACGAAAATAACTCCACTGGATCCCATATTGCTGCCCATGTTCATCACTGACATTCGCAAAGTAATGCCACCACTCATGTTCAAAACCTTGATGAAAATTGAAATCTTGAGGAAGTCGTACCGGGCGATTAGGAAGCACGAGCTCGAACGGGTGCTCTTTCGATATTGATGATGTATCCATTTGCTTAGAAGCTGTTTCAGAAACAGCATATTCTGAAATCGTTTGCTGTGCCTGCCAATACTGGTGCCACGAATAGAGGCCGAACAATACAGCAATCAACAAAGAGCACAAAAGTACGAGGTATCGTTTCATCATTTATAACGCGTCTCTAAATGAGCTAATCGGTGGCCTTCTAACCAAACGAATAACCGGGATTGCACCTGCGCACATCAAGGTCACCATCGCCCATGCTGCCGTTTTCAAATACTCCCCGGGGATCAACTGCAGTTGGATTGTCCAACCAAAGGATTGTTTAATCACGATGTCCACCACAAGACGAGCGAGTGCAAGCCCTAACGGCATTGCAATCACGAGTGCTATCGCCCCAAAAACACACAATTGCAAGCTGCCAATCACCACCAGCTCTTTACCAGAAACACCCAAACAACGCAGTAGCGAAACGTGTCGCTGGCGAGAAACCTCTCCGGCTAACGTAGCAAAGAAAATACCACACACGGCAATCAACAAAGTAATGCGTCCGAGCGTATCGGCGATGGAAAAGGTTCGGTCAAATACTCGCATCGCTTGATTGTGGATGTGGTTGTTATCAAATACTCGTTCATCACCAAGCCTAAATACCGACTCTAAGCGATTTTTCAAGCCTTGATCATTCACACCATCGCGCAAAATAACCCCTAGCGCCACATTCCCTTTCCCTGCAAATGCAAATAGCCAATTTTGATGTGACAATAAAACTTGATAGTAAGGGTTACCATAATCGTAATAAACCCCCGCGACTTGCCACTTTTGGCCCAAAGGCTCAGAAAGGTCAATAAAATCACCAGGCTTAATGCCTAATTTAAGCGCCATGGATTCACTGATCATCAAACTCTTTGAATGGTGTAAATCATACCAATAGTTAGGAACAGCAAGTTTAACCGTCAACGAGTCTAACTCACCATCGGAGATACCCGTGCTGACCACTTGCAATGCGCCTTTGTCAGTGGAGAAATCTTTTTCCCAACGCCACCAAACATCATTGACCTCAGGCTGCGCTTTCAACCAACTGCTCATTCTTGATGCAGAACTGTTGGTAGGATAGACATAAATATCGGCCGCTAAACGTTGGTTTAACCATTTTTCAGTAGTGTCTCTAAAGCTACCAACCATGGTTTCAATGCCAATATTCGCCGCCATAGCAATCATAAATGCCATAGTTGCGACACCGCGATAGCTCATACTGGCGGCTGCATCGGCAAAGAACCAACGCGCTTTTACCCAAGCGAGTGAATAGGAAAAACTGTTGAACAGCGTCCAAATAAGATAAGGCGTAAACAGCGCAACACTGAGTAACATCAACGCAATAATTGCAAAACCAGAAAGTTGCGTTTGTGGAACTTGATACACGGCAATCGCCGCGACAGTCAATGCGCAAGCAACAAGGGCTTGCAGGCGAAATTCTGTGCCAGCAAATCGAAGCAAAGAGAGACGAGCCGAAAGACGAATAGGTTGCGATTTTAGCAACCGGACGAGGGGCCAAGCGCACGCCGCGAATGCACCAATCAACGCCATGGCTAAACTGTAACTACTCCACTGCCAATTCCAGCTAATCGATAAACCGACATTAGCATCATACAAGTCACCCAAACTGGCTGAAACCGCTGGAATAAGTTGATTGGCCAATAATAACCCCAATCCGTTACCGCATATCCAGCTAAGCAGGACCATGCCAAACAACTCAATCACCAATGCTTGGGTAAGCTGCCAGCCAGAAACGCCCGCTTGTCGTAATAACCCGACTAAAGGTTGGCGCTGGATTAAAGATAAAGACATGGCTTGGTAGAATATGAATAGCCCGACCAAAAATGCCAACATACCCATTGCATTGAGATTGAGATGAAAAGCACGCGTGAGTGATTCCAGCTCAGTGCGAGAACTACGGACTAGCGTCAAACCATTAGGTAAATTATCTTTTAGCCTTTTCAGTTTCTCTGGCGGCATATCACCACAAGCAATAACAGATAAGCCCGAACTTTTCTTGAGCATTCGCACCAAGGATAGATCCGCAATAACGCGTGTGCCGTTGATGAGATCTTGTTGATCGATCTGAATAGGACCTAACTTTGATTCATTATCAAGCACGATAAAATCACCCGTTTGCCAACCTTGGAGACGAGCGAGATCAACACTCACCAAAATAGGATACGGCGGATTCATCAATGATAATGTCGAAAATTCCGATAAAGGAAGGCCGCTATTGGTTGGCAACATCGCGACGGGATCAAGCCCAATCAGCGAAATATCCGTGCCATTTTTTGTCGTCAAACGATGGTTTTCAAAAGGAGCGCACTGAGAAAATCCATCACGGCGCAACTGAATATAGAAACCTTGGGGGATTTTATTGGCAATATGCTTGGAACGAATACGATAAGGTAATGGATTAGAAAACAGCTTTTCGCCATGTTCGTAACTTTGACGAGCATGCTGGTTGATGGCCGTCACTCCCACCAACAATGAAACGCCAAGCGTTAAACCCAGCCATACTAGGATGATTTGTAAAGGATAACGCCGATAATGACCAAGTAGCGCCTTAACTACGGGCCATAACATGCAACAACCCTCCTTGTAAACGTACGCGACCATCCATATGCTGCGCGACTTTTTCACTGTGCGTCACCAATAATAACGTGCAATCCAACTGACGAGTTAAGGTCGTCAATAAACGCATCACCGCCTCGGCATTACGCTCATCAAGACTACCGGTTGGTTCATCTGCTAATAAAATCTTAGGCTCCATGTACAAGGAGCGCGCGATCGCAGCACGCTGCTGCTGCCCACCAGAAACCTCTTCAGGGTATCGGCCTAGCAACGGCATTAAATCAAGCGAAGAAAGAATTTGACGCAGTAAACCTTGGTCTTCCGGCATTCCTTTCAACTGACGACAAAAGCGAATATTATCCGCGAGATTGAGGGTGGGAAGAAGATTAAACTGCTGAAATATATGACCAATGTTATTTCGGCGATAAGCGGTACGCTTATTTTCTGACGTGTCATGCATGGCAAAACTTGGAAACCAAATTTCGCCAGAATCGACAATATCTAATCCGGCAATAAGGTTGAGTAATGTACTCTTACCCGAACCACTTTCACCCATCAATGCGATTTGGTCGCCTCGGTTTAATGTTAACTCTGCCCCCTGTAGCACGGGATGAAATTCATCGCCATCTAGATAGCCTTTACACAGGTTGGTCAGCTGTAACATCAAATCGCTCGCAATCGACTAAAATTGGATTGTGAATCTACACTAATTCTCCTGCAGTAGAAAGCATTTTGGATACCGGATCACATTATGTGCATCAAATTGCACCACCTAACTGCGTTGTGTCTAATTTTCAATCAAATTTCGCATCCACTTCTTGCTTTTCATTCGATAAAGAGAACCGCCCCATTTAATCAACTCTTCAACGAGAAACAATAAATAGATGGCTTCAGGCTTAGCACCAAGCACAATCGCACAAAATGCGGCTAACGGAATACCGATCAACCACTGCGCGACTAAATCTTGGTAAAGACAAAACTTTACGTCACCGCCAGCTCGCAACACGCCAACAATCACAGTCATTGGAATGGAACGTAAAATGATGCCAAGGCTCAGTATCACGATAAACTCTTCAGATAAAGCACGGGTTTCATCCGTCAAGGCGGTGAAAGAGTTCAGGATAGGGATCTGCACCACATACAAGGCGGCAGCGACGATCACGCCTACAAGAAGGCTGATGATAGTTAAACCTAAGGCTTGATAATAAACAGCATCGTACTGCTTAGCGCCAAGTTGGTTACCGACTAAAACCGCAGCCGCATTCGACATCCCAATCAGTAAACTCAATGAAATCGATTCTACTGGCGTCATCACCGATAACGCCGCTAAGCCTTGCACACCACTCTGCCCCATGATGGCATGGTAGGCAAATAAACCGCCTGCCCATGCAAGGAAATTAAAGGTGGTTGGCAACGAAAGCTTCAAAAAACGAGAAATGGTAGGCCATTCAATGATGGCTCGGATATCGTCAATTCCAAACGCTAACAGATGTTTCTTAGCATAGAGGTAACCGTATAAACACGCGACTTCAATAAAACCACTTAGCACGGTAGCAATCGCCGCACCTTCAATTCCCATTGCGGGAAAACCCAATTTGCCGAAAATCAGCACCCAGTTTAAAAACACGTTTGAAACAATACCAATACCGCTAAAAAACGTGCTGAGCCCTGGTTTATGCATCGCTCGCAACCCTACTGCCGTACTACTGACGCAAGCTACAGCAAACATACTGAGTGAGGTAATAACCAAATATTGGCTACCTAGCGCATTAACGGTCTCGGAATCCGTGGTTAGTGCCATAATTTGACTTGGAAACAGTAAAAATAGTGCCACCGTCATGACAGCAAATAGGTTAGCGACTAACCACGTAAGTGCGGTACTTTCTCGCACGCCCTGTTTGTTTCCTGCGCCCCAATACTGAGCTGTTAACAGTGCGCCTCCGGTTGTCACGCCCACTAGCATGATGGTGGTGACAAAAGTTGCTCTAGCGGCAACGCCTACCGCAGCGATTTCAGCCTCACCTAATTGCCCTAGCATCAAAACATCCACTAGACCACGACTAGAAAACATAATACTTTGCAAGGTGATCGGCAGAGCGATAGCCATTAAGCGACGGAAAAAATCGCCTCTTGTATGTAACACGATTTGCGAAAAAACAGACAACCGATCACCTCAAATTCAACACATTGATAGCACAGGAAAAATGAAGTCGCTATTATACGTCTGTGAGCATAATCTAACCATCTTATTTGAAGGGACCGTCATGAAAAAAGTGTTAGTACTCGGCGCATCAGGCTATGTCGGCTCACAACTGCTACCTTTGCTATTAGCGCAAGGTTTTCAAGTAACGGCCGCAGCTAGGCACATTGACTACTTAACCTCACGTGCCATATCTCATCCCAACCTTACCTTGCGTTATTTAGACCTTACCGATAAAGAGGCGACACTTGCGCTTATCCCACAATTTGAACTGGTTTATTTTTTAGTGCACGGTATGGCGCAAGGACATGATTTCGTCGACTATGAATTGTCGTTAGCGGAAAACGTTAAACAAGCCCTTGAGGTTAGCCAGGTCAAACACCTGATCTACTTAAGTGCGATTCAGCCACAAACCGGAAACTCAGAGCACCTCAAAGCACGGAAAATGACAGGCGATCTACTTAGGAAAAGTCCTGTACCAGTGACCGAGTTAAGAGCCGGTGTCATTCTTGGACCGGGATCAGCCGCATTTGAAATCATGCGTGATTTTGTTTACAACTTACCGATGCTCATCACGCCCAAATGGGTTGATTCCAAAGCAAATCCGATAGCGCTGGAAAACCTCAATCATTATCTACTTGAATTAGCGAAGGAACAGCCCGTTGCCCACCAATTGTTTGAAGTCGGTGGGCCTGACACCCTCTCCTACCGCGAACAATTTGCCATTATTTGTCAGGCAACGCAGAAACCTTTTCGGTTATGGTCTACCCCACTATTAACTCCAAAAACGGCTTCTTACTGGCTAGGTCTTGTCACCTCCGTCCCCTCTAATATTGGCAGAGCACTACTTGCCGGTTTAGATCATGATTACATTGCCGACTCACAAGCCATTGAAGCACGCTATCCCCAAAAACTAACTCCCTATCGTGACGTTGTCACCAAAATAATCGAGCATGAAGGGGAATTTACACGCTCGCAGGTGTGGGGATTTGATCCAAGTGCCCTACAACGTTGGCAACCCGGTTTTGGCTACTATCCTAAACAGGCAGGAGCAACGATTCAGACCAGCGCTTCTGCTGAGGTTTTATGGGATGTTATCCGAACCATAGGCAGCCGCCAAGAAGGCTATTTTTTTGCCAATGCACTATGGCGTACACGCGAATGGCTCGATCTTTTATTCGGTGGTGGCAAACCTGTGCGCCGCTCTCCTTGTGGCCCGGAACTGCAAGTTGGCGATTTTATTGATTCGTGGAAAGTGATCCGCTGCCAACCTCAACAGTTTTTGTCTCTTCTTTTTGGGATGAAAGGCCCAGGATTAGGGCGATTGGAATTTACCATTAAAGATCTAGGCGAAACGCGAGAACTCAATGTGACCGCATGGTGGCACCCCAAAGGATTCTTAGGGTTACTTTACTGGTTTGCGATGATGCCTGCCCACCTTTTTATTTTTAATGGCATGGTCAAAGCCATCGTCAAAAAGGCACAAAAAAAGAGCTAGCGAAATCGCTAGCTCTGCAACTTATTGGGTTTCAATTCCATACTAATCAATAGGAAAGCCTAATGGAATTTCAGCTAATTGCACGCCATGATTGCTTGGGTATATCAAATACTCACCATGATATTTCACATTCGACTTATAATCGGTACGTTTGTGCACCATAAAGCCAGCACTGCTGGCTTTTTCGACGAAATCAGCATGATGGCCCCGTACAAACCAGTTCATCGGCTTCACGAGCAGTTCACCATCAAAGCATGATTCACACTGATTTGCGCACAAAGCCAATGAGTTTTGCCCATCGGTAAAAAGCTGTAATTTGCCTTCATTCACCAATGGATCACATGTTGTCACTTCCCAGTGAGCCGCTTCCATGAATTCCAAAAACGCGTCAATTTTCTTATCGGTAATGATGTTATCCGCCTCTTGCGCAAAAAACTGACCGTAAAATGCTGAGATGCGTTTGAAGATAAACAGTAATTCAGATTGGTTGCCTTTCGAACGTCCAGCTTTCTGCCAACGATTTAAATCATCCACCACACAGCGATGGAATCGTTGTGCTTTCAATGCCTTACTCACCCAATGCACCAAAAAGTGATTATTAGCTAAAGGCGCATTCACCAGCTTATTCGCTTGGTGTTCTGCTGTTAACTCTTGCAGCGCTGTATTCACTACACGTTGAATTTCGAGGTAATACTCTGACATTACGCCTTTCTTCCTAATGTCCAATAAAAAAGAGATGAAAGTACCGAGCACGCCGTCATGACCACAATCATCGGCCACTCAACATCACTAGGCATCATCGCGACAATCGCTGCAACCACTGAGCCTGTGCCAAAACGCAACG
This sequence comes from Vibrio sp. V23_P3S9T160, assembly GCF_963886625.1. Taxonomy (NCBI): domain Bacteria; kingdom Pseudomonadati; phylum Pseudomonadota; class Gammaproteobacteria; order Vibrionales; family Vibrionaceae; genus Vibrio; species Vibrio sp. V23_P3S9T160. The sequence continues at coordinate 41,688 of NZ_CAWPDB010000088.1, read as the reverse complement.
TTCCAGCCAGTGAAGAAGCGGTACCCGCCATTTTCGGATAACCACTTAACAATAATCCCATTGAATTACTGCCTATCGTTGACAATGTACCAATAAAAAGCACCACAAAAGGCACAATGCCCCATAAACCAAGGTTGAGTAACCACGCGATAAATAGCCCGATACCTGCGCACAACTGAATCAATAAACCAAAGCGTAGCATGGCGTGGGAACCGACTCGTTTCACCATTCGACCATTTAAACTGGTCATGATAATCATCGCGACGATATTGAGGCCAAACAGGTAACCAAATTGATCAGGATCGACTCCATAAATATCAATATAGACAAAGGAGCCTGCGGTCAAAAAGGCAAACATACCAGCAAAAGAGAAAGCACCAGAAAAAACAAGCCCCATCGCGACTGGGTTACGGCTTAACTGCACATAGTTGCGAATGGTATTTCGAAAGCGCAGCGGTTGACGATTTTCTGCACTGAGTGTTTCTGGAATTTTCCAAACCACGAGAGCAATCACCACAGCGGCAAAAATAGCTAACACCCAAAATATCGAACGCCAACCAAACCAAATGGCCAAGTGTCCGCCAATCATCGGCGCAGCTAACGGGGCAACGGTCATCACTAAGGTGACAAAAGACATGGCGCGGGCAAAATCTTCGCGATCAAACATATCACGCACCACCGCTTGGATAACCACAGCCGCCGCTGCTCCAGCAAAACCTTGCGCAGCGCGAACATACGTTAACGCTTCAATACCCTGCGTAGTCGCACTCACAGTAGCAGCAATACCAAACAGTAATACGCCGATCAGCAACACTGGGCGACGGCCATAACTGTCGGCTAGAGGACCATGCAATAGTTGGCCTATCGCAAAACCAGCGGTATAAGCAGTCAGCGTCATTTGTACCGCTCCAGCACTCACACCGAGATCTTTAGCAATCGCTGGCATGGCTGGCAGATACATATCAATCGCCAGCGGCGTTAATGCGCCAATTGCGCCTAAGACTAAGAAGAGTAAAAAACTAATGTGCGGCGTATTATTCGCTGTAACAGGTTGAGATGAAGTCATAGTTCTCCAGATAAATAAGGAATGAAGTTTCAGTAAAGCTAGGCCGTTCAAGCCCCAATAGAAGCCACTTCTTGGTCAGTCAAATAACGGTATTCACCGGGCTCTAGTGCCTCATCTAGCACAATATGACCAATGCGCTCACGGTGAAGGCCAACCACTTTATTGCCTAAAGCAGCAAACATGCGTTTAACTTGATGGTATTTGCCTTCATGAATGGTCAGTAAACATTCATTCTCACCGACGACTTCCAATTGCGCAGGCAAGGTTGGCTCACGCTCATTACGCAGTTCAATACCCGTTAAGAATTGTTCGACATAATTCGCTTCAATAGGATCGGCAAGCCAGACACGGTAGGTTTTGTCGCATTTGTGTTTTGGCGAGGTAATGCGATGAGACCATTGGCCGTCATCGGTGATCAGAACCAAACCTGTGGTATCGACATCCAAACGTCCTGCAAAATGCAAGTCTTGAACATTCACTTCATCGAGCAAAATAAATGCCGTATGATTGAAGCCGTCTTCATGTGAGCAAACGTAGCCAGCGGGTTTGTGTAACATGATATAGCGCGGGCCATGCAAGATTAACTCACGACCTTGCCACTCCACCTCACACTCCTGCGTCACCTGCAATGAACCACTTTTCTGCGTCTTACCATTTACTGTGACATCACCACTTTTGATGATCTTGGTGGCTTCTTTACGTGTCGCACCTAACGCATCACACAAAAATTTATCTAACCGCATGATTACCTCATCTAAATCAAGTCAGGTATTATACGCAGCTAAAATGAAATAGTTGATCTATTTCACTGTTTTTATCCAGCGTTCAACAAGAGACAACGCGAGTTATGTACACACTTCGTCCTTATCAATCGGACTCGGTCAAAGCCGTGATCCACTATTTTCGTCATCACACTACGCCCGCCGTAATTGTACTACCGACGGGGGCAGGAAAAAGTTTGGTTATTGCTGAGCTGGCAAGGCTTGCCAAAGGACGAGTCTTAGTACTAGCGCACGTGAAAGAACTGGTAGAGCAAAACCATGCCAAATATGAGGGCTACGGTTTGCAAGGCGCGGTATTTGCGGCAGGTTTAGGACGAAAAGAGACCGATCAACAGGTCGTCTTTGCTTCGGTACAATCCGTGGTGCGCAATTTAGATGCCTTTAAAAATCAATTTTCATTACTGGTGATTGATGAATGCCACCGCGTACCGGATGAGAAAAGTAGTAGTTATCAAAAGGTGATCACCCATTTAAGCGAGCTCAACCCGGGGATTAAAGTGTTGGGGTTAACCGCTACGCCTTATCGTTTAGGCATGGGCTGGATTTATCAATACCATACTCGCGGCCAAGTGCGCAGTGAGGAGCCTCGCTTCTTCCGTGACTGTATTTTTGAGCTACCGATCCGTTATCTGCTCGATGAAGCTTTTTTAACGCCAGCGCGAATGGTTGATGCCCCCGTGCTCAGTTACGATTTTTCGCAGCTAAAACCAGCCAATACCGGGCGCTACAAAGAAGCCGAACTCGACATGGTGATTGAGCAATCGAAACGTGCCACACCACAGATTGTTCAACAAATCATCCAACTAGCACAGCAAAAACAGGGAGTAATGATCTTTGCGGCCACCGTTCGCCACGCCCAAGAAATTGTGCAATTACTGCCCAATAACGAAACTGCCATCGTCATTGGTGACACGCCGACCACTGAACGCGACACCATCATCAAGCAGTTTAAACAGCGCCAAATCAAATTCTTAGTTAACGTGTCGGTATTAACCACAGGTTTTGATGCTCCGCATGTTGACCTGATTGCGATTTTACGCCCCACCGAGTCCATCAGTTTATATCAGCAAATTGTCGGACGTGGGCTACGCTTATCCGCAGGAAAAACCGAATGTTTGGTATTGGATTATGCGGGCAATAACTATGATCTTTATCAACCAGAAGTCGGTGAGCCAAAGCCCGATCCCAACAGTGAAATTATTACCATTCCCTGTCCGGCCTGCGGTTTTAATAACAACTTTTGGGGTAAACTCGATGCCGCTGGTTTTTTGCTTGAACACTATGGTCGACGTTGCCAAGGCTATTTTACAGACGAAGAAAGTGGCGAACGAGAACACTGTGGTTACCGTTTTAGAGCAAAATATTGCGGTGAGTGTGGGGCTGACAACGATATCGCCGCACGTATCTGCCATGAATGTGACGCAACACTGGTTGACCCTGATAAAAAGCTCAAAGAAGCACTCAACCTCAAAGATGCATTGGTTTTTGAATGTATCGAAATGGATTTGAATGTACATAAAGATGCAAGTGGAAAAGCGCAACTGCGCGTTACCTATCGTGGTGAGAACGATGCACAAGTCCACGAATTTTGGCCACTAACCACCAAGAAACAGAAACAGGTGTTCCACGACCAATTTGTGCGACCACACCTAGCCGATAAGCATCGCCCTTTTGATCAATCTTCACCAAGCAAAGTAGTGGCTCATCAACACCGTTTTCGTCCACCACAATTTGTCATTGCGCGAAAAGTGGGACGATTTTGGAAAATGCGCGATAAGATCTTTGAAGATGAGCTACAAAACCGATGATTCACTTTCTATTCATGTAAGGTCATTTATACTCTGTTCATCTTATTTACAGGGGGCGCAACATGTTGTTCAAAAAGGGTAAAGCTTTCGCACGCTTACTGCTGCTCTCATCATTATCCTTACCCACTTTAGCTGCAAGCAGTGATGTACACGATTGGGTTCAAGACACTTATAAGCCAGGAACCAAGGTAGAGATTGATGAGGATCAAGACGAGGTCTACGCGGCAGTTCAAAAAGGTTTAATTCATCCATTGTCTGAGCTTTATGCCACGATAGATAAAGAACTCAATGGCCGAGTTATCAAGGTAGAGTTAGATGAAGATGATGGTGAATGGGTCTACGAATTAAAACTGATGCATGACAACCGAGTTATCCGCGTAGAATATAATGCAAGCACATTAGAACTAATGGCTATTCGTGGCAGGAACCTACGCGACATCATCAAAAAATAGAGAATAACCATGAAAATATTGGTAGTCGAAGACGATCCTCGTCTTGGGGAACAAATTGTAGAAGCGCTTGAACAGACCGGCTGGGTACCTGAATTATCACAAGATGGCATTGATGCACTCTATCGCGCTACATCAGAAGAGTGGGATGTGATTGTGCTCGACCTCGGTTTACCCAAGCTCGATGGGCTCACCGTATTGAAAGGCATTCGAGATGAAAACATTAATACGCCCATTGTGATCCTCAGTGCAAGAGACGGTTTGACTCAACGAGTCGAGGGCTTAAATGCAGGAGCAGATGATTACCTCACCAAACCATTTGAGATGGTGGAATTAACCGCTCGTATCCGCGCACAACTGCGCCGAGCATCAGGTAACGCTTCCCCTGTGATGCAAATCGGTGACTTAAGCCTTGATACTCGAACCTCTAAAGTGATGTGGCAAGGTCAAGCGGTGAGCTTGACGGCACTGGAATACAAAGTGGTTGCCTACTTCATGCACAATACCGACAAAGTCATTTCACGGACTGAACTGGTGGAACACATCTACAAACAAGATTTCGATAGAGACTCCAACACCATCGAAGTGTTTATTGGCCGCATCCGTAAAAAAATCAATAACAACATTATCAAAACCGTGAGAGGACTGGGATACCAGCTTAATGCAAAATAAAACCTCGGCCTTAAAGCGCCTCAGTTTAAAAAGTCGTTTACTGCTCGCGGCAACGTTTTGGTTAGGTACCATGATTTTAGCGGCGGGAATTGGCATTCCCACACTGATCAAAGACTACCTAGTCAATGATGTGCAAAGTCAGCTACGTTTAGCGATGGATGAAATCACGGCGAACTTGGAAGCGACACCGCAAGGGAATCTAGTACTGTCGTCGCGCCTTTCCGACCCTCGTTTTAGCCAACCCTACAGCGGCCTTTATTGGACGGCCTCAAGCCATGATCAATCGCTTCGTTCTCGCTCATTGTGGGATAAGCGCCTTATCAGCGAAAAACATGGCTTGAAAAGCATCGTCAAAGGCGCAAGAGATGAAAAACTGATCGTCATTGAACAAATCATCTACTTACCAGACTTCCCTTCTCCTATCACCATTACCATCGGTCTTGATGAAGCGCCATTACAAGACACTTTAAACAACGTAATTAGCCAATTGTGGATGATACTAGGTCTGCTCTTCAGTGGTGTATTGGTGCTGATTGGCTTGCAAGTCAGTTGGTCATTACGGCCGTTAGGGAAAATGCAAAAAGAGCTGGCCGCATTGCGCAAAGGTCAACAAGCCAGTCTCAGTGACGAGTACCCAAAAGAAGTCTTTCCGTTAGTCAATGATTTGAATGCACTGTTATTCCACTATCAAGAATTGCTTGAACGTGCACGTAATCATGCAGGCAATCTCTCTCACGCTTTAAAAACGCCGATTTCTGTACTGCGCAATGAGATCGATCATCTTGATTTCGCACAACAGCAGAAACTCAGAACACCGATTGAACAGTTACAAAAACAGATTGACTACCATCTAGGCCGCGCGCGCATGGCTGGCTCAATGAATATTCTTGCGGTAAAAGCCAATCCAAGCGAACGGGTAGATGCTATTTCTATGGCATTTGACAAAATTTACGCACAGCGTGAAATCACGTTAGTTAATGAGTTGGATTCTGATCTAGAGGTTGCCGTTGACCCAACCGATCTCGACGAGATGCTCGGCAACCTACTGGAAAATAGCTACAAATGGGCAGCTTCTTTAGTTCGAGTTCACGCAAAAAATCGAGAAGAAGGCTGGGTAGAAATCCACATCGAAGACGATGGCCCAGGTATTGCTGAGCAAGATCTGGCCAAAGCGGTACAGCGTGGCGTGCGCTTAGACGAAACAACCTCTGGATCTGGGCTTGGGTTGAATATTGTCAGTGAAATGGCGCACAGTTATCGCGGTACGCTAACCCTATCGACCAGCACCATGGGGGGGTTAAAAGCGGTGCTAACTTTTCGTTCGGTTTAATGGACGAAATCGAACTCGACATTAAGCAATAAAGACTGTCACGGTCCTTCGTAACACTGCAATAAATCGATGCTGCAAGGGATTTTCTATTGCCCCATCTTAGATAGAGTGCTAGTATCCGCGCTCGTTTTGTTAGTAATCATTGATTCACTATCAAAGCTATACCACATCAGCAAGGTCGCATTGCAGATGTGAAGTTTATTTTTACTAATTTGAGTGTAAAAACTATGAAATTCGAAGCAGTAGTACGTACTGAACTAGGTAAAGGTGCGAGCCGCCGCCTACGTCACGCGGGCCAATTCCCAGCAGTTGTTTACGGTGGTGAAGCAGCACCAGTTGCTATCGCACTGGATCATTCTGACGTGATCAACCAAATGGACAAACCAGAATTCTACGAAGCAATTACTCTAGTAATTGATGGCGCAGAAGTAAAAGTTAAGCCACAAGACGTTCAACGTCACGTGTTCAAGCCAAAAGTTGAGCACATGGACTTCATCCGCATCTAATTTCCTACCAAGGAATTAGTTGGATAAAATCCAACCTTTTGCATAAAGATGATCGGCCTTACCATCCGAGAAATCTAAAAATTCGAAACCCCGATAGCTACCAACTATCGGGGTTTCACCGTTTTATAAGACCGTGTTATAACGGAAAGTCATTCAAACAAGAACATGGCTATTATGATCATCACGATTTCCCTCCCCTCATTGATTCATCGGCTTGGTGGAGAAAATGCGAAAAAAGCAAAAATGCTGGCGAGAGAATATCAGTGCGACCTGAAACGAATACGACGTTCCAGAAATTGGCAAATCAGTGGTGAGATAACGCAACTTGAATTATTGGCAAATCGGCTCAGAGAGCTTGATTCACTGGCCATGCAATTTTTAATAACGAGACTCAAAGACAAACTGGCAGAATATCAGGAACAGCTTGAACCCAAATCAGCCAAGTTGGTAAGGCTTGTTAAACAAAACCCATCAATCACTCTCGCCGAACTTATGCACATCACGCACTGCACAGTCGCAGAAGCACGCACCGCTCGTTTCAACGCAGACAGTTGTTGATTTAAGCAGAACGTAAAGACGAAAAGTAAGACGGGTATCTTTGGCGAATATAACGCTGTTCTTCAACCATGTGCTTAAAAGCAGGACCATTGGATAGTTGAACCACGACTTCATCTTGTTGAAAGCGCAGTACTTGACCTGCAATTTTGACTGTATTGTTACTGCGTAGCTGCACCGTACCAGACATCGATAGACCACAATATAAGGTAGTCACTCTCGGCATTGAAATACGAATGCCTTGCTCTGATATTTCACAGACATGGAATAGCTGATCATCAATTTTTACGGTAGGTCTTGCCCGCTTTGGATACTTTAAGCGGTAATATTGCCGTTTCTGTACAAAATCTGCATTGTCCATGGCGTCTATGCATCCTTTATCAAGGTTAATTACTTCTGCGTCATCATGATGCTACGCAAGTGTTGAGAGTCTACCATTTATTATCGGCTTCTGAAGTAAAAACATAATAGAAAGATAGGCAGCCGCTATGAATCACCAATTCATCTCATTTGTGAACTCAAATACAATTGGTAAATAATGTAGGAAATTTATCACTGATCACGATAAACGTGAGATAAATCACTCTAAATCCTATATAGTGCACGGCTAAAATTAAGAACTGTAGGCTGTCTGCTTAAGGAACCCGTTAAATGTCATTTTCATCTCAAGGTTTTGCACCTGAACTTGTTAAAGCGCTTACTGAATGCGGCTATGAAAAACTTACCCCCATTCAGCGACAAGCCATTCCCGAGGCTCGTAAAGGGCATGATATTTTTGCAACGGCGCAAACTGGCACAGGCAAAACCGCAGCATTCGCACTGCCCGTTATTCAACATCTGTTAGATAGCGGCAAGCAACCTTCGCCTAAAACAGCGCGAGGCTTAATTTTGGCACCCACGCGTGAATTAGTGGCACAAATTGCCCAGAACATTAAAGACTACGTCAAGTACACCAAACTCAGTGTCGCTGCTGTTTACGGTGGAAATAAAATGTCTTCTCAAGTTCGTCAGCTTGAAATGGGTGTGGACATTTTGGTCGCGACCCCTGGCCGATTAGAAGAGCATTTAAGTGAAGGTAATGTTTCACTCGCCAACCTTGAGTTTTTGGTTTTCGACGAAGCAGATCGAATTTTAGATATGGGATTCATCAATCCCGTGCGTAAAATCATGCTGGAAGTAGAAACCTCACCGCAAATCATGATGTTCTCGGCCACTACATCCACTCAGCTTAACCAACTGGCGGGCGATATTTTACGCAAACCCAAACGCATTAATGCCGATCGTGCCAATACCACGGCCGCAACAGTGGCGCATGTGGTTTACCCTGTCGATCAAGAGCGTAAAACGGAACTGCTGTCTGAGCTGATTGGCCGCAAAAATTGGCAACAAGTCTTAGTGTTTGTGAACTATAAAGAGACGGCTAATGAAGTGGTTAAAGAGCTGAAATTGGATGGCATCAAGGCCGTGCTATGTCATGGCGATAAAGCACAAAGTGCACGTCGACGCGCTCTTGAAGAATTTAAAGAAGGCAAAGTGCGTGTCATGGTTGCGACCGATGTGGCTGCACGTGGTTTAGATATCGTCGACCTGCCACACGTGGTTAACTATGACATGCCATTTCTCGCCGAAGATTATGTACACCGCATAGGTCGTACTGGTCGTGCTGGCAAACAGGGACATGCTGTCTCATTTGTCAGTCGCGAAGAAGAGTTGACTGTTGTTCAGGTTGAAAACCTTATCCAGCAACGCATCCGCCGTGTTGAACAGCCTGGTTATGAGCCTAAGCAGCGTGATGCCTACATTGAAAAACTTCACACAAAAGCGGCGTACAAAGAGCGCCAAGGCCGTCGTAACAACCCAAATGACGAAAAGCCGGATCAAGCCTCAGCAGAACGTCGTTTGAACATGATGAATCGACTAAAAAATCGTAAGAAGTAAGCCATAACAACGAAAGAGCTGCAGCAATGCGGCTTTTTTCATCTCTGTGCATCCTATCTATGCTTCATCATCCCAAACGGTCATCTTTATTGGTTTCAATCCGTAAGTAGCACTGTCGTCAATTGCACAGCAAAGTGAAATAGTGAAGATTGTAATTAATGTGTATGCTAGAGCTCTTGTCTCTCAACACGGATTGATTAATGAGCAGTACTTTACTTCTGGCATTTATACCAACATTCTTTTTTGTTTCGATTACTCCAGGTATGTGCATGACATTGGCACTGAGTCTTGGGATGAGTATTGGTTATCGCCGAACTTTATGGATGATGATGGGAGAGATCGTCGGTGTGGCGTTCGTTTCCATCGCAGCCGTTTTGGGGATGGCTTCGATTATGCTCAATTACCCTTGGCTCTTTACCGGATTCAAAACCATCGGTGCCATCTATCTTGGCTATATAGGCATTCAGATGTGGCGTTCAAAAGGCAAGCTCGCCCTCAGTAGCGACTCACAGGTCACTCCCCATAACAAAGACTGGGATCTTGTCATGCAAGGTTTTGTGACCGCGATTGCTAACCCTAAAGGCTGGGCGTTTATGATCTCCCTACTTCCGCCTTTTATTAATAGTGAAGCACCACTTGCACCTCAACTATTACTGCTGGTGTCCATTATTATGGTCTCAGAATTTGTCTGTATGACACTTTACGCAACAGGTGGCAAGGGGTTAAAACGAGCTCTAGGGCATTCAAAAAATGTGCGTCTAATGAACCGTATTTCAGGCTCATTGATGATAGGTGTTGGATTCTGGTTATTGATGAGTTAGTCGTTAAAGTAGGCTCTGACTTTTGGCCAGAGCCTTAACCGTTAATTTAAAACTTTAGCTAATCTAAAACATTAGCATTCAATGCCTTGAGCAATACAATATCTCGATTGATACGCTGTTTTTCAGCATCAGAAGCTTGGCTACTTTGCAAAATACGCGCATTGATCGCCTCTTCAGCCGCGGCCTTATTGCTAAAGAGCAGTGCTTTAACATTGATCGAAGCGATATTGCTATAGCGCCCATCATCACTACTTGGTACATCAATTTGGCCACTATTAATTAGAGCTTTCACGATGGCACGTTCCGATTCATACCCTTGCAAACCTTCCAGCTTCCAACGTTGCATTGGTTTCCCTTCGTAGCGGCCTTGCTTCTCTTGGGTGAGATAGCGGATCGTTAGGTTTCTAATAGTTCCTTCCTCTTCGCCATATTCCGCTTCCGAGTCAAAAATAATCGGGAATGACCGCCCTTCAAGGCTACCCCCTTTCTGCGTCAAATGCCCCATTCGGTAACTATTCATACCCAACCGAATATCACTAGTATCATCAATCGGTTGTCCACCAGCAAAACGCAGATCTTTAATTCGCTTACCCGCAGGTTGAGTAAGATCAATGGTGTAAGTGACACCCGCAAAAAAATCATTGGTTGAGTATTTCGATGCGCGCCGCTTTGGATCAAAGCTATAAGTCACATCGCCTGGCGAGACGGAATTGAAATACCCAGCGGCCCACTCCATGTAGGTGCGCAGCTCTTTGCCGGTCATTTGGTAAACCGTAATTTCACCACCAGCATATTGATAGTTAAACGCGATATCTTTTGCTTTGATGGGGCCAGTATCAAGTTGAGCTTGGTCATTATCAATTTGCAGTGCGATCACGTTTGCTTTTGGCGCGTAGAAAAAACTGGCTTCCTGAAACAGCGCACTGATGCCGGTATCTTGAATATGCACTTGAGGGATACCGCGTATTTCATCATCAGGAACCAAGTCGACTCCGTCAAGTATCGCAATTTCGCGATTGGCATTTTCTCGTAAGCGTTGATGATAAGGTGCGTATAGCGTTTCCATTTTCGAATCAGAATCAACACCTTTCATAGGGTAGGTGAAGCTGTCTTTATGAACGAGCGTGTATTTGCCATCCTTTTCTTCAAATTGGAAATCGATTCGAGATAAAACGCGTCCATATTTGTCAGGCTCGGTAATGATGACACCGTTTACCGTCGCTTTATCAATTTTAGTGTGCATGTGGCCAGCAACAATGGCATCGATTTCTGGGTTAGCATTGGCAATATCAGATACGCCCGTATCTTTGATGTCGTTTTCGTTATCCAGCCCCATGTGCGCAACCAAAACGATCGCATCGACATCATTTTTTATCTGCCCAATCACTTTTTTTACTTCAAGTGTTGGGTTAGTGAAGCTCATGCCTTCAAGGCGATTAGTGCCTTCAGCAAACACTTGTGTCATCGGAGTATCCATTCCAATAATACCGATCTTGACGCCATTTTTTTCAATAATTGTTGCGGCGGGTAAGAATGGATTGCCATCGGGCCTCTGAATATTCCCGGCTAACGCTCGGCCTTTAAATTGTGTCAGGGAGCGATTTAATACCGATAAACCAAAATCAAACTCATGGTTACCCAGCACCCAAACATCGTAGTTCATCTCATTAAAACCGAGCATCATAGGGTCTACGGCTTCATGCTTAAACGTTTCAACAAAGTTTCCCTGAATCGTATCTCCCGCATCCACTAAAATAACGTTTTTATCTTGCTCTCGTATCTGTTTAACCTTGGTGGCGATTTGACTTAGGCTCCCCTGCATATTCAGTTTGTCAGCAGCATAATCCCATGGCATAAAATGCCCGTGAATATCGGAAGTACCAAGAATGGTAACCTGATGAATATCGCCATCAGCAGCGAAAGAAGAAGCGGCAATAGAAGCAAGTATTGCGCTAGTAACAATTTTTAGTTTCATAACATACTCATACGTATAAACAGGCTTTCATTAAAACAGAGTGGATATTATTGATTTTATAAATATGTTTATGTGATGGGGCCGCTCATTTGGTTGCAACACTAAAAAGCAATCACAAAATTTCGAGATCGATCTCTCTTTAAATAGATTCTATGGCTTAAAGAGCTTTAATCGAGCCAAATCAGGCGGTTAATTTTTAATCATAAAATTGAGCGAATTTTAAGCAGATCTTTGATTGACGCTGTACTGGATCGCTTCTATTTTTTCTATTGGTTACCACAACAATGGAGGTTATAGAAATGAAACGCGCAAGTTCCACTTATCGATTACAACTGATAAAAGATGTTGTAACGCGGCACCAACTTACGGATCCAATGGCGAACTATATTCAACAGCTTCTGACAGAAAAACCCAACATGGAACAACCCGATGTGAATAAACGTTTTCACGGTAATCATTTTGATGAACATGTTGGTGGTTGGGTCAGTGATTTTTGGGGAATGAAGTAATTGATTAAAACAGATCGCGCTGCGGATTCGTTTCTGGCTCGGAATCTGCTTTGTTTTGCGCTTGTTGTTTCTGTTTTTTCCGCTTATAGCGCTGTTGGCATAATTTTATGACATGCAGTTGCTGCGCAGCAGTCATTGAGAGCCAGTTAAAACGCTCTTCCCTTTTACGCATACAGCCTTGGCAATAACCTTTGTCATCAACTGAACATACACCGATACAAGGGCTCAGCACTTTAAAAAATTCGAGTTGCTCCATGGTTACTCAATTATTTTTCCAATTTAATGTCCGCCACATAAGAGTAACGTGTGTCACTTCCTGATTGCAAACTGTGACGCATATAAAACAATCACCTTATACTGACAAAAACAGTACTCAATTTTATATACTGTGCGCGTTTTCCAAATTCTGGGGTCTAATACGATGAAGTTTAGTTCAAAAAAATGGCTAGCCGCAATTTCTCTACCTGTATTGGTGAGTGCCTGTGCAAGTAATGGTGATGTAGAAAGCATCACCGCTCAAGATTTGCAGCATCACAATTGGCAACTGGTGCAAATTGATGGCAAGGACGTGGTCAATAATGACAAACAAAAAGCACCGCGATTAGAAATCGGCGAAAAGATGATGGCTAGCGGTAACGCAGGTTGTAATAACTTTTTTGGGCAAGCCGAGCTAAAAGACAACAAATTCCGCATCGAAAAAATGGGCATGACCATGATGATGTGTATCGGTGATGTCATGGATACCGAGCAGGCGTTTTCTCAAACATTGTCAGATTGGAGCGAGATCAATCTGACCAAAGATAGCCTAACGCTTAAAAATGAGGTTCACACGCTCACCTTTACTTTGCGTGATTGGGTAAATTAATTTCAGTCATTCTTCTCATGGCAGTCTTTTCTATCAGGCTGCCATTTCCGTAGACCACCTCACACATCATTCACCTATCTGCAACTTCTGCTTTTTCTTACCAATTCAGATCTTTTGTTTTTTTTCGTTCATAATGAATGAACATGGAAATATCTCCGGTCTATTCACTAAGTCACTGAATAAAGCGATCTTTAAGGATAATTATGAAAAAGCTCATCACCTTACTCTGCACGTGTGCCTTCGCACTTTCCGCGTCAGCGCAAACTTGGCAACAAACCACAGATGCAGCTAAAGGACAAACCGTTTACTTTCACGCGTGGGGAGGAAGCCAAGAGATTAATGAGTACATCCGCTGGGCAGGCAACGAGCTTCAAGATCGCTACGGTATCGAGTTAAAACAGGTGAAAGTGACCGATATTGCCGAGACAACAACACGGCTTATTGCAGAAAAGGCGGCCGCTAAAAATAATAATGGCAGTGTCGATCTAGTATGGATTAATGGTGAAAACTTTAAGTCCATGAAAAATAATGGTTTACTGTATGGTCCATTTACGGAGCGTTTACCTAACTGGGAATATGTTGATTCCTCACTGCCGATCGATCAAGATTTTTCAGAGCCGACTCTTGGCCTTGAAGCGCCTTGGGGTGTAGGACAACTGGTGTTTATTTACGATCAGGAAAAGCTCAATAACCCACCCCGTTCATTTTCAGAAATGTTGAGCTACGCAAAGGCGTTTCCGAATCGTGTTAGTTACCCTCGTCCTCCAGAGTTTCATGGAACCAGTTTCCTTAAAGCCTTATTGATTGAACTAACAGAGAACGATGTTGCCCTGTCTAAGCCTGTGGATGAACAAAATTTTGCCATAGTGACAGCACCTCTTTGGCGCTATCTTGATGAATTTCATCCTGTGGCCTGGCGTCAAGGCAAGCAGTTTCCCAGCGGCTCTGCTCAAATGCTGCAATTGCTTGATGATGGTCAGCTTGATCTTTCCATCAACTTTAACCCCAATGCTGTTTTTTCCGCTCAAGCAAATGGAACGCTAGCGGCCTCTACCCGCTCCTACGCGTTTGAAACAGGGGCTCTTTCTAACATTCATTTTCTCGCCATTCCTTCGAATGCGAGCGCCAAAGAAGGCGCATTGGTTGCGATCAATTTCTTACTCAGTCCGGAAGCACAATCTCGTAAAGGTGATCTTTCCATTTGGGGAGATCCATCGGTATTACAAAATGAGTTCTTAAGTGGCAGCGCCAAGAAAACTCAGCTGTTTAAATCAATCGCCGAGCCACATCCAAGTTGGCAAACGGCGCTTGAAGCCGAATGGCAACAACGCTACGGCCACTAAAGAGACTGAGATAAAGCCCGATGTTTAGAGCAAGCTATTTGCTGATTATTGTCATCTGTATTGCCCCAGTTGTTCCCGGCCTACTTGGGGTCATACTTTCCTCATTGGGCTATATTCCTCCCGTTGGCTTGCACCACTTTTCTCTAGATGGCTACATCGCCATTTTACAATGGTCGGGAGTCGGGCAATCTCTACTACTTAGCATAGGTTCTGCGTTAATCAGTACCTATCTCGCCGCGGCGATCTGCTTTGCTATATTGCAATCATTATGGCACAGCCGTTACTGGTCAAAAGTAGAGAACGCTTTGTCACCGCTACTGGCTATGCCTCACGTCGCTTTTGCCATTGGTTTTGCTTTTTTATTCTCGCCAAGCGGTATGATGGATCGCCTTTTGTATCATCTGTTTGGAACCTCATTCATGGGAGATGGCGCTTCGCTTTTAGTGCGCAACCCTTACGCAGTCGGGTTAACCTTAGCGTTAGCACTTAAAGAAGTTCCTTTTTTACTGCTGATGAGCATCCCCATTTTGCAGCAATTAAACATTGATAAACTGCAACAAGCAGCGGCTTCGCTGGGTTATTCTCAACCCCAACTATGGCTAAAAGTGATCTTCCCACAGTGGTTAAACAAATTGCGGTTTGCCCTCTTTGCCGTGATTGCCTACGGTGTATCCGTTGTCGATTTGGCGCTCATTTTAGGTCCCAATAATCCACCAACGTTTGCAGTATTGGTATGGCAGTGGTTTAGTGACCCTAACTTAGCCTTAATTCCTCGCGCCTCCGCTGGCGCCGTTCTGTTGTTTATACTTGCCAGCGCCATGTTATTGATCGTTCTCTTCATCGAAAAGTGTTCCACGCAACACTACAAACGCTGGCAATACTCAGGCCGCTATGCGCTTTCCTTGCCAGGAAAATCACTGTTTTTATTCATCATTACCTTATCTCTGCTGATGTTGCCTTTAATGGTGAGTTGGAGTTTTGCACAACGTTGGCGCTTTCCAGATTTATGGCCCAGCCAGTTCAGTACCCGTTTTTGGGACAACGAATGGTTGAATATCGCACCAACCATTTATCAAAGCGTACAATTAGCGCTATTCAGCACTGTGATTGCGCTGGTGTTATCTCTACTCGCTCATGAGTATAAGCTCAAATATCAGCGCCATTTACCCAGTTATTTGATCGCCTTGCCGATGCTCATTCCTCAGCTTTCACTGTTATTTGGCATGCAGATCGCCACACTCTTTTTAGCCAGCGATCAGTATTGGCTTTGGGTTACATGGTCACATGTATTTTTCGCCTTTCCTTTTGTCTACCTTGCGTTGGATGGCCCGTGGCAAAGCTACAATCAAAACCTGACTAAAGCAGCGTTGAGTTTAGGAAAAACGCCGTGGCAAGTATTTTGGCAAATTAAAACGCCGCAACTCTTACCAGCCATCGTTTACGCGGCAGCGGTTGGAATGAGTGTGAGCTTAGCGCAATATTTGCCGACTTTGATGCTCGGCGCAGGAAGGATCGCTACTATTACTACCGAAGCCGTTGCACTCTCAAGTGGCTTTGACCGCAGAGTCACCGCCATCTATGCAATTTGGCAAGCCCTACTGCCTTTAATTTTTTTCACCTTGGCGATTGTGATCAGCCGCCTGCAAACTCATCGCCGTACCATGAACTCTATCGTTAAAAAAACTGCCCGTAAGGAAGCCATTACTCATGACGTTCTGCCTCGAAAACCTCGCCATCCATAAACAAAATGGTGAAGTTCTCTTATCGGATTTAAATATCACCATCTCCCCTGGTGAAATTGTTAGCTTAATGGGGCCGAGCGGCTGCGGAAAATCAACGCTACTTAATGTAATTGCGGGTCATTTGGGGAGGGATTTTAGCTTCCAAGGCAGAGTCATACTGGACGGTGTCGACATCACTTTGCGGCCTGCACATCAGCGGCAAGTCGGTATTTTATTTCAAGATGATCTGCTCTTCCCACATCTGACGGTTTGGCAAAATTTGGCTTTTGCCTTGCCCAACTCGGTAAAAGGCCATGAACGGCAGTCTCAAGCAGAAAAAGCATTACAGAAAATTTCTCTCGAACATCTTGCCAATGCTTACCCAGAACAGATATCTGGGGGGCAGCGAGCACGTATTAGCTTGGCTCGCATGCTACTGGCTCAACCTAAACTGGCACTATTGGATGAACCATTTAGCAAGTTAGATAAAGCACTGCGGATCCAATTTAGGGATTGGGTCTTCAATCAACTGGTCGCCGAAGGCATTCCGACCTTGATGGTCACGCACGATAAAGATGATGTTCCACCTAACAGCCGTATTTTAACCTGCTCATGGGAGAGCGCACATGCTTGATCGATTTAGTGTCAAAATCATTCGTTGGCCACTAGAGAAAACAGCTCAAGGGCTTCATCGCTTAGGCATTACAGCGAACCAAACGACACTCTGGGGTTTTGCTTTAGGTTGCTGTGCACTTCCTGCACTTGCTTTCTCGCAGTACACGCTGGCATTAATTTTCATCATACTAAACCGAATAGCAGATGGCCTTGATGGTGCATTGGCAAGAATTCAGGGGGTCAGCGATGCGGGAGGATTTCTTGATATCAGTTTAGATTTTCTGTTTTACTCGCTCATCCCGTTTGGTTTTGTGCTGGCTTCACCTGAGCACAATGCGGTGGCTGGTGCCTTTTTGATCTTTTCTTTTATCGGTACGGGAAGCAGCTTTCTTTCCTTCGCCGTGATGGCCAGCAAGCGAAACATCCACAGCCCTATCTACAAGAATAAATCACTGTATTACATGTCAGGCTTGACTGAGGGTACGGAAACGATTGCTTGTTTCGTCCTCTTTTGTCTTTTTCCTCAACATTTTGCCTTAATAGCTTATCTATTCGGCGGCGCATGCTGGTTCACCACCATTACCCGCATTTATTCTGGATTTCAAACACTCTCTAACACTCACTCACGTCAAGAATACAACCATGATTAACGCTATCACTTTTGGCTTCGAACTGTGGCTTCAAATCCAGATAATGTAATACATTGGGTAATCGTATAACTCTTCGAAATTCTCATCAATTGAACCAGTGGCATGCTAAACTGCGCACTTACTAACGCAGTGGCATAACGATGCCTAAGGTTGCATTTATGACTTTGACCAGACCCGTTAAAATAGCGATCTTACTCTTTCTGATCCCGACTCTTATTTTTTCGTTAGCCATCCCGATATTAATCAATCCGTTGACACGCTATGTGCTGGAAAGCAAACTCGATACCGTCAATCTTTACTTGGCCAATAGAGCTCAGAGCTTAAATGATATGATTTTAGATCAAGTCGCTCAGATAAATTATGAATGCCAAGCAAGCGATATGTCATTAATTCGTGATTCCAAGTACTACAACCGATTTATCAGAATGATCGCGGTTGTCAACAAAGACGGGCGTAGCTGCTCGACTGTCGGTTTCCCATTACAACTTTCGGATGAGTTGAAAGCCTATGACCTCTCTTCAGGGTTTTACATGTCCACCACTCCCGCACTTTTTAATACGGAAAAAGAGCTACTTATTTATTATCAAAAAGAAGGTAATCGAATTTTTTGGATATTAGACAGTAGCTGGCAAGAAGAGATATTAAAAGGTGATTGTATAAATTGCTTTTTATTGAATTTTCATTATTTATCGCCTAGTTTAAATGGATTGAGAATGAGTCGAGGCAATAAAGAGATTGCTTACCAAGACCACATCACAACCATTAGTTACACCATAAAAGAGTTTGATATTCAAGAAACACTCTCTGCTGGTAAAGAATTCAAGCAATATCTTTACTACCAATTAATACATTGGGGTTATCCCATTGCGCTAGCAATTGGTATCTTATTATCTGTTTTTTATTTAAAGTTCAGAAATTATAGAAACTCAATTCAAGGATTAATTCTTAAAGGCATCAAAGATAAACAATTCATCCCTTACTACCAAGCCATTCTTGATAGCCGAGAAGAGAGAGTTATTGGCTATGAGATCTTAGTTCGTTGGTGCAAAGGCAAAGAGATGGTTCCACCAAATGAGTTCGTTGGTCCGGCGGAAACATCAGGTTTAATCATCCAGATAACGAATCAAATCATAAGAAAAGTAATTGATGATTTAGAACAATTCGACGTGCAACAATGGGTGAGTATCAATATCGTGCCGGCCCACATTGAAAGTGGAGGCTTAGCAGAAACACTAGAAGAACTCAATTGGCCGACCACCAAACAGATTCATTTTGAAATAACAGAAAGAACGCCATTTATTAATATTGAAAATGCAGGTAGGGCACTATCTCATCTTATGGCAAAAGGCTATAAGTTCAAAATTGATGATTTTGGTACAGGCTACGGTGGTTACTCATATATACAAAATCTTGGTATTTCTTGTATTAAAATAGACAAGATGTTTATTGATACGATTGGAACTGACGACTTAAAAATAAAGGTACTCAATTCTATTATTCTCTCAGCGCAAGAAGCTAATATTGAAATTATTGCTGAAGGCGTTGAACGCGGAGACCAAGTTGATTATCTTGCTACTCGTGCTGTGTATCTTATCCAAGGATTCATCTATTCTAAACCCTCACCGATTGAACATATTTTGCAAAATTAATAATTCCTGAAGTCGGGAGAAATCACACCATAACCAACTTTATTATGGCGTGATCTTACCTAGTCTCCATTCTACTTAGGAGAAAATCAGTGCTTTCAGGCTGGCTTGCGGATCAATATCTTCAAACTCTGGTGGGTTTTCTAGGCGAGCTTGAAAAGTAAGTGATGGCGCTTCCACCTTCATCCCTTCGATTAAAAAGTCGCAGGTTACGGCTGGTGAATTAACGCATGCAAGCACTTCGCCGCCTTGTTCTAACAACTCTGGTAAACGGCGTAAGATACGTTGATAATCTTTAGTCAGCGCAAAGCTGCCTTTTTGAAACGAAGGAGGATCAATAATAATCAGATCATATGGCCCTGATTTTTTGATTTTTCCCCAAGACTTGAAAATATCATGTCCAAGAAACTTCACTGAATTGAGATTGTGGCCATTTAATTGATGGTTTTCACGGCCTTTAGCCAGTGATGCTTTGGCCATATCGACATTCACAACTTGGTCAGCACCACCAGCAATAGCCGCTACTGAAAAACCGCAAGTATAGGCAAATAGATTCAGTAAATTTTTATGTTTAGCGTGAGATGAAACCCACTCACGGCCGTAGCGCATATCCAAAAACAGACCAAAATTCTGGTTACGCCCAATGCTCAATTGGTACTTTAAGCCATTTTCGACCACCACAGGGAAAGGCTCTAATTCTCCCCATACTGTTTCTGAAGGCGCGCCATCGGCATATCGATGCTGAAGTAAAACACAACGACCTTGCTTTTCTAGCCATAACGGACGGGTTGTTAGGTGCGACAAACCCGCTTTTAACTCCGCGAGAAAGTCCTCTTCGACACTTTTAAATAAGTTGACGACCAACTGCCCTTGCAACCAGTCACAAGTGAGCTGTTCTAGACCTGGCCACTGACGACCTCGACCATGAAATAAGCGGCGAATTTCACCGGTATTACAAGAGAGCTGCTGCTCAATATGGGTAAAAAAGTGAGGAAGCGCTGAGCGTTGCATTGTTTGTTCTGTCATTTGTTTACTTTCGGCCAAACTAGATTCCAAGGTGTTAACCAAGATTCAATCCTTTGGCTAACAATGTCTGAGTTCCATTTCTGCCCCATCGCTACTTGATTGCGTGGGTCGCAGATAAATTGATACCACAGATCCTGATAGCAAAAACGTAACGCAAAAGCGTGTAGATAGCCTCTATCAGAATCATCATGAGAATGATAAATCGGGTCACCGACAATCGCAGAGCCGAGTGATTTCAAAGCGACCCTAATTTGGTGGGTTTTTCCGGTAAAAGGTTTACATAAAAAGAGACGTTCACCCGGCTCAGCAGAGCAGGAAAAAAACTGCGTTACGGCAGGGTTATTTTGCGTCGCCACTAACTTCCAGGACGAACGTCGAGAGCGTTCCATATCACCGCTTATCAAGCCCTGTTTCTTTTTCGGCTTTTTACTGCCAATGGCAAGATAGAATTTCTCGACTTCCCTTGCTGCAAAGTTTTTAGACAACTCACTGGCCGCAGCTTGGTGGCGGGCAAGCAATAAAATACCAGACGTCATTTTATCCAACCGATGAACTAAGTAGAGCTGACCATCACCTGAAACCTTACCCACTTCTTGCAGCAGCATCGTATCCCCGTCATCTTTGTGCACAGAAACATTGGGATGCTTGTTAATGATGAGAAAATCGTTGTGAGTATAAATAATATCAAACATGTGAATCACTAACTGCAGAATAGGCGGCTGAGTATAACGTTAAACAACCCAGATACCAATAAATGCACGGCTCAACGCCGTAGGATGATAAAAAGGCTCTCGGATGAGAGCCTTAGGAATGGGTTAAATTAATGAATAAGCAAACACCATTAAAATTGCCACAGGACAGACAAAACGCACATACCATGGCCAAATTTTCCAGAATAGGCTTTGTGCAATGTCTGGGTTACCTTGTTTGATCTCATCAAGCAATTTATTACGATGCCAAACCCAACCCACCACAATAGCCCAAACCACACCTAATAAAGGTTGCATATAGACGGTCGAGACGTTAGCCACTAGGTTAAATAACGCCCCAAAGTTAAGGGAAATGATGATGCTCAGCAGCGCAATGGCTCCACCGATCATCCATGTTGCTTGGCTACGAGTCATTTTTAGTTCATCTTGCGCGCAAGATACTGGTACTTCTAGCATAGAAATTGAAGAAGTTAGCGCTGCGATAACCATCAAAATAAAGAAACCAAAACCGAGCAACACCCCTGCACTGCCCATATTATCAAACATCGCAGGCAGCACGGTGAAGACTAAATCGCCCGAACTCATCAAGTTGCCTGCATCATCAAAAATTTCGACACCATGATTTTTAGCCACAAACATTGCTGGGAGAATCAAAAGGCCAGCGGCAAACGCCACTCCTGTATCAATCGCCGCGACTTGCGCCGCTGTTTTTGGCAAATTAACATCTTTCTTAAGATATGAGCCATAAACGATCATCGCTCCAACGCCTAAAGAGAGGGAGAAGAAAGCTTGCCCCATTGCGTCTACTAATAAACTGGGAGTGATGTGCGCAATATCAGGGATCAAATACATCTTCAATCCTTCCATTGCCCCATCTTGGGTAAAGATATAAGCAATCATGGCGCCGAATAGAATAAAAAGCACTGGCATCAAACGGGTAGACCATTTTTCAATGCCGTCCGCGACACCTTTTCGCACAACATAAATAGTGAGCAAAGAAAATGCGAGAGCCAGTAAAACATTGCGTAAGCCGCTAAAACTCACTAACCAATCGGCCGCCGTCTGTAAACCCAACAGGCCTAATATAGGGGATGCCGCAAAACCCATAAGCCATCCGGCAAGAATGGAGTAAAAACTGAGGATCATCGATGAGGCAATCATCGCGATAATGCCAAACAGTGCCGCCGCCGCACGATTTTTGGTCCAGATACTTCTTAAAGAAGCGATGGGGTTAGATTGTCCATGTCGCCCGATCGTCAATTCCGCAACCAGCATTGGAAACGCCAGCAAGAATACCATTGCCAAATAAATCACTAAAAATGCCGCGCCACCATTACTTGCCGCTTTGGTCGGAAAACCCCACACATTCCCTAGGCCAACCGCAGAACCTGCAGCCGCCATAATAAAACCAAGTCTCGATGAGAAATGACCTCTTGAACTACTTGCCATAAACTATTTACCAATGTTGTGTTTGTTAGGCAGTGCTAAAAGTGAGTGTAAACTTTTAATTACACAAGTTATAATTTTTAGTCGCACTGAGATGGTGGCAAGTAAAACAGTTTGAGATTAAAATTGGAAGTCCGAACGATATAAATTATGGATTAGACCGTAGTTTTATAGTTCAATTGTTGCTTTTTTATCCTCAGATCATTTTTTTAAACTGCTATGATCACTTTAGTAACACGATTCATCTGTTACTATTTTCATATTATTCACGCGATAAACTTCCTTACTTTTCCCTTTCCCTTTACTATCGTGACTTATTCTATCGACAAGATTAATGGCATGGACAAGGTTTACCACGTTCTTACTTTAGCAGGCATCGCACTCTATTGGTTTTTGGTCGCCGCAGTCACGCTACGCGTTGTATTGAAACGCCGAGCGGTGAGTGTTTCTCTGGCTTGGCTGATGGTGATTTATATCATTCCGATTGTGGGAGTGATCTGCTACTTTCTTTTTGGTGAGCTAAATTTAGGGCGCAAGCGTGCAGAGCGTGCGAAGGAAATGTTTGCTCCATTTGGTGATTGGTTTAGACAGCTTAACGATTGCCAAGCTCATGCCCCTGAGGGAATGGGTGCTCAAATTTATAAAATTGATGAACTGTGTAACCACCGTATGGGGATTCCGGCCTTAAGTGGTAATACGTTATCACTGCAAACCTCCCCTAACGAAATTCTGCATTCCATCATTGCCGACATTGAACAAGCTCACACCAGCATTCAAATGGTATTTTATATTTGGCACCCAGGTGGATTGGCGGATTCGGTTGCTTCCGCGTTGATCCAAGCGGCTAAACGTGATGTGCATGTGAAATTACTGCTTGATTCCGCAGGCAGCCCACGCTTCTTCAAAAGTCACTGGTACAAAATGATGAAAGACGCAGGAATTGAAGTCGTCCAAGCGTTAGAAGTGAGCCCGTGGCGGATGTTCTTACGCCGCTTAGATCTACGTCAACATCGTAAAATCATTGTTATCGACGATAAAATTGCCTACACAGGCTCGATGAATTTGGTTGACCCAGCCTATTTCAAGCAAAACTCCGGTGTGGGTCAATGGGTCGATATTATGGTTCGTATTACCGGGCCTGCGGTCAATGTGCTGTCCGCAGTACATTGCTGGGACTGGGAGGTGGAAACAGGAACACGCATGTTGCCAGCACAACCAGAATGTACTATCGCTCCAGATCAGCCCCATCATCCAGTACAGGTTGTCCCCTCAGGCCCCGGTATGCCAGAAAACTTAATCTCCCAAGTGTTAACACTGGCGATTAATCAGTCAAACCAATCCGTTAGGATCACTACCCCTTACTTTGTGCCTAGTGCAGACCTATTAGCAACGCTAAAAATGACCGCTCAGCGCGGTATCAATGTTGAGATCATTATTCCACATAAAAATGACTCATTGATGGTCAAATGGGCCTCTCGCGCCTTTTATGGTGAGTTGCTCGAAGCCGGTGTGAAAATATACGAATTCTACGGTGGCTTGCTGCACACTAAATCCGTCGTGATCGATAACCAATTCTGTCTTGTCGGTACAGTGAATATCGATATGCGCAGCCTATGGCTCAATTTTGAAGTCACGCTCGCGATTGAAGACCAATCTTTCACTCAGGAAATGAACTGGCTACAGCAACACTATATAGAACAATCTCACTTGGTTGAGCTACCAATATGGGAGCAACGCCCGTTGTATCATAGGTTTTTTGAACGATTGTTCTATCTGTTTAACCCTCTGCTATAAACTTTTTATCTGACTGGGGTTGCCAAGCTAGGCAACTCCATGTTTTAAATAACGAACTCTCCCAGACAAGGATTTCGGATGTCAGAAGGTAAAAAAACACAGTTGGTCAATGCGGGTCGTAGTAAAAAGTGGACCAATGGCGTTGTCAACCCACCTATTCAGCGCGCCTCTACCGTTGTATTTGATAGTGTGGCTGAGAAAAATCATGCCACTGTCAATCGGGCTAATAAAACACTCTTTTATGGACGCCGTGGTACTCATACGCACTTTGCGTTCCAAGAAGCAATGGTGGAAATTGAAGGTGGCGTCGGTTGCGCGCTTTTCCCTTGCGGTGCGGCCGCCATTGCCAATAGTATTCTTTCCTTTGTGCAAACGGGTGACCATATTCTGATGGTCGACACTTGCTATGAACCTACTCGTGATTTTTGTGAAAAAATCATGAAGAAAATGGGCATAGAAACGACCTACTACCCACCGACCATAGGTGAAGGGATCCGTGCTTTGCTCCAACCCAATACCAAAGTGTTGTTCACTGAATCGCCCGGTTCGATCACGATGGAAGTGCAAGATATCCCAACCTTAGCGCGGGTTGCACATGAGCATGACATCATTGTCATGCTGGATAACACTTGGGCGGCGGGTGTGAACTTTTCACCTTTTGAACATGGTGTTGATATTTCGATCCAAGCGGCGACAAAATACATTGTTGGCCACTCAGACGTGATGTTAGGAACAGCGATTGCCAATGAAAAATGCTGGGATCAATTACGAGAACAAAGCTATTTGATGGGACAATGTGTCTCACCTGATGACGCTTATTTAGGGCTACGAGGGCTAAGAACGTTAGATGTTCGCTTACGTCAACATGCTCAAAATAGCTTAGCCATTGCACACTGGTTAGCAGACCAACCTGAAGTGGATCACGTTCGCCATCCTGCGTTAGAGACTTGTCCTGGACATGAGTTTTATCAGCGTGATTTCACTGGTGGTAACGGGCTGTTTTCATTTGTATTAAAGAGCAGTGATACAAAAGCTACGACGGCTTTGCTCGATGGCATGCAACATTTTAGTATGGGCTTTTCATGGGGTGGATTTGAAAGCTTGATTTTAGCTAATGAACCCAAAAGCTTTGATAATTTAAGAACCGTCGCACACCCGCACTTTGCAGGTACACTGATTCGAGTACATATTGGTCTTGAAGATGTAGACGATCTGATCGCTGATCTAAAAGCGGGATTAGAACGCTACAGTGCACAGCTTGCTCTGCGTGCATAATATGAGCGGAAGACCAAAAGGCCGCTGAATCTTCAGCGGCCTTTTGCATATTAGGTTACCCTGAAAAATTAACGCTTGGGGCAATCAGCCAAATGATCGTTCACCATACCCACCGCCTGCATAAAAGCATAAC
Organism: Vibrio sp. V23_P3S9T160; assembly: GCF_963886625.1. Classification (NCBI taxonomy): domain Bacteria; kingdom Pseudomonadati; phylum Pseudomonadota; class Gammaproteobacteria; order Vibrionales; family Vibrionaceae; genus Vibrio; species Vibrio sp. V23_P3S9T160. Next base: position 16,053 of record NZ_CAWPDB010000088.1, on the reverse strand, counting down.
AAATCGTTTCGCCAATAAACTTGAAGCCTTTTTTCTTTAGAAATTGGCTCATCGCCTTAGACGTGGGCGTCGATGTAGGGATATCACTCATCTGCTGCCAATGATTGAGCACTGGTTGACCATCCACAAACTGCCACAATGCTTTGGATAAAGAGCCATACTCTTGCTGCAACAATAAAGCCGCTCGTGCATTGGAATAGACAGAGGCAATTTTGCCTTTGTGCTTCACCACATCGAAATGCTCGATAATGTAAGGTGCCCGCGTTTCGTCGTACTGAGCCAGTTTTTCAAGATCATAACCGTCAAAGGCTAAGCGATAACCTTCGCGCTTTTTCAAAATCGTAATCCAGCTCAGCCCAGCTTGCGCACCTTCTAACGTCAAAAATTCGAACAACTTGACATCATCGTAAACGGGAATGCCCCACTCATTATCGTGATAATCGCGCTCTAAAGGGTGATTCATCGCCCATGCACAAGTCATTTCTGTATGATGCTTCATTTTTTGTTTCCTTACCCTTACCTTCATTTGCGGTGTCAGTTGAACAATGACACTGCAAATCTACGTGCCTAGCTTTGCTTTTTAAAGCTGATTAAACTCACGATTGACTTTAAATGCTTCAGAGGTGACATAAGCCTCCATTTTACGGATTTTCTGATCCACTCGAGTTAAATCTTGATCCAATGTCGCCAGCAAAGCTTCGGCGGTTTGTCCTTGCTCCCAAGGCTTATTCTTCAATGTATGTTCGCGTTGGGCTTTTAGCGTTTCAACATACTGAGTAGGCTGCTTTTCTAACATCAGCATCAAAGCCATATAAGCTAAAAGCACTAAAAAACCACCACCGAGTAGTGCAGCCGAGATGACCAATATACGCACCAACCAAACTTCTAACCCAAGATAATTAGCAAGCCCAGCGCATACGCCAGCTATTTTGCCATTGACCGGATCTTTATAGAGTTCTCGGCTAGCCATGATTTTGCCTCCAAGTCGGTGATTCAGCATCTAAGATGCGTTCAAGGGTTTCAACACGGCTTTGCAGTTTTTCCGCTTTTTCAGATAACGCTTTAATCCGCTCTAAATCCTCTTGTGACAATGAGTTGCTGCTATGTCGTTTACCTCTGTAATGCAGAAAAAGCCATATCGGTGCAACAAAAATCAAAAAGACAATCAGTGGACCTGCGATAAAAAATGATGACATATATGCCACTCCTCGTTATTGGTTTTTGTCCATTTGTTGTTTCAGTTTTGCTAGCTCTTGTTCAATTTCATCTTGCGCTTGAAGTTCAGCAAATTCTTGGTCGAGTGACTTAGCGTTACCGGACATAGCGTAGAGATCGGCTTCAGCTTCAAGTTCATCGACTTTACGCGAGTACTGCTCAAACTTCGCCATCGCTTCATCAGTACGGCTAGTATGCAAATGACGTTGCACATCACGACGGTTGTGCGCAGTTTGGCTACGAAGTGCCAAAGCTTGTTGCTTCACCCGTGTTTCGGCAATTTTGGCCTCTAACTTACCGATTTCCCCAGTCAATTTATCGATAGTTTCTTCTACCAAGGTTTGTTCAGTGTGCAAGCCTTTCTGCATTTCTTGCAATTTCTTTTTTTCAATTAAAGCTGCGCGAGCGAGATCTTCACGCTGTTTAGCAAGCGCCAAGGTCGCTTTCTGTTGCCAATCTTCAATATGAGAGGCCATAGAATCCACTTTACGCGCGAGCTCTTTCTTATCCGCAATAGCTTTGGCCGAATTGGTGCGTACTTCCACCAAGGTGTCTTCCATCTCTTGGATGATTAAGCGGATCATCTTTTCAGGATCTTCCGCTTTATCTAACAGTGCACTGATATTCGAGTTTACGATATCGGCAAAACGAGAAAAAATACCCATGTTCAATCTCCTGATTAGTTGTTCATGACGATGTAGTTATTGGTGAGCCATTTTGAATCGCTCAAAACGTTTAAGACGAGAAGAGATAACCAAGTTTCATGCCATATATAAATTCATTGATAATCAATAAATTAGACAATATCTCATAGAATGAGATTACTGTGCTATGATGATTTTCGCCAAGAGTTGGTGAATTTAACCACCCTTTCAATCACAGTGTGGAGAGTGAACATGCAACAAAACTTACTGGGTGAAGCGCCTCAATTTTTATCGGTACTGGATAAAGTCTCTAAGCTTGCACCGATTGATAGGCCAGTATTAATTATTGGCGAGCGAGGAACGGGCAAAGAGTTAATCGCTCAGCGCTTGCACTATCTTTCCAAACGTTGGGACCAACCACTGGTTTCGTTAAACTGTTCAACCTTGAGTGAAGGGTTAATTGACTCTGAGCTCTTTGGTCATGAATCAGGCTCGTTTACCGGAGCCAAAGGACGTCACCAAGGACGATTTGAACGGGCAGAAGGTGGAACTCTTTTTTTGGACGAGCTCGCCACCGCGCCGCTTGCTGTGCAAGAGAAACTACTTCGAGTGATTGAATATGGACATTACGAACGTGTCGGCGGTAGCCAACGGCTTAATGCGAATGTCCGTATCGTCTGTGCAACCAATGCTAATCTTCCACAATTAGCTGAAATTGGAAAGTTTCGAGCTGACTTACTCGACCGACTGGCCTTTGATGTGATCCAGCTTCCACCGCTAAGAGAGCGAAAAGAAGATATTATGCCACTTGCTGAGTATTGCGCGATTAAGATGTGCCGTGAACTGAACTTAGCGCTCTTTGTCGGGTTTAGTACAGAAGCGGCAGAGCAGCTTCAACACTACTTGTGGCCGGGAAATGTGCGTGAACTTAAAAATGTCGTGGAGCGGGCTGTCTATCAACACGGAACGGCCTCTCATCCCATTGAAAACTTGGTTTTTAACCCTTTTGCTAATGAGTGGCACAAACCAGATGACCTTACTGGCAATCTCTCCACAGATCGCCATACTTACACCACTGGCTTTGAATTTCCGATGGATTACAAAATGTGGCAGGAGGATCAGGACAGACAACTACTGAGTGCCGCGCTCAATGCCAGTAAGTTTAATCAAAGACAAGCTGCAGAATTACTCGGCTTGAGCTACCACCAATTGAGAGGTATGGTGAGAAAATATCAACTCGTCGGCAGCAATGATGATTAACCCTAGGTTTAGATCAACAAAAAATGGTAGATTATCAGGATTTTGAGGCATAATGATTAGCTTTGTTTGCCCTACTTCTCACAGTTATTTCTCTTTATGAAAACATTGATACGATTCGCACTAGGAATATGCAGCTTTAGCCTACTGATAGGCTGTAGCGAACAAATTGACCATAGTAAAATTCGCCAGAGCGGATTCGTATATTGTGGTCACGGCAATCCCACCACTTTTAACCCACAATTGGTTGAGAGCGGCATTACGTCTGAAGCTCTCAGCCCACAGATTTACGACACGCTGTTGCAATTGGATTCAGAAACCTTACAACCGATACCAAGTCTGGCCACGAGTTGGACAGTGAATCCACAGGGTACAGAGTATACATTCAAGCTAAACGATGGAGTTCAATTTCAATCAACCGCTTGGTTTACACCGACTCGCGCTCTTAATGCCGATGATGTGGTCTTCAGCTTTCGTCGAATCATTGACCCAACCAACCCGTTTCATTACGTTAATAGTGGCGTCTACCCATGGTTTGCGGGTATTGATTTCAAAAACTTGCTGATCGATGTTCACGCTCTGGATGATCTCACGGTTAAATTTACCCTTAGTCGTCCCGACAACTCTTTTTTATCCAATATCGCCACCAGTCACGCTGTCATACTCTCTTATGAGTATGCTAATCAATTAGTGATTGAAGATGAAAAAAGCATGATCGACAGTCATCCTGTTGGCTCAGGACCTTTTTATCTAGACGAATTTAAAGTGAATGACCTTATCCGCCTCCGTCGTCATGGTGCTTATTGGAATGGCGTGGCGAAGATGGAGCAAGTCGTATTCGATGTGTCAAACAGAGGGACTGGTACACTCGCCAAACTACTACGCTATGAGTGTGACGTACTTAGCTCGCCGATTTCAAGCCAGATCCCGATCATCAAACAGCAAGCAGAAATCAAACTGAATGCCAAACCAGCAATGAACGTCTCGTTTATTGCTGTAAACACATCTCATCCTGCACTCAGTGATGTTCGCGTGCGTAAAGCGCTTAATTTCGCGATCAACCGCCAAAATATTTTGGACTCGGTCTATTACGGTACAGGGAGTATTGCTTATAACCTACTGCCGCCGTCATCTTGGGCTTACCAAAAAGACAACGTTCACATTCGCTATGATCGTAATTACGCGATCGCATTACTTAAAGAGGCCGGCTATTACGCCAATTTGGAATTGACGATGTCAGTCCCTTCAGAGCCTCATGCCTATAACCCAAGTCCACGTAAAACTGCTGAGCTAATTAATGCGAACTTGGCTGACATTGGTATTACATTGCATATCATCACCCAAGACCGTCTCGATCGCTCAAATTTGATCCAGCACGCTAACGCTGATCTGATTTTAACCGGTTGGAATGGCGATACCGCAGACCCAGATAACTTTTTGCGTCCACTGCTTTCTTGTAATTCCGAGCGTTCGGGGCTCAATGCCTCGATGTGGTGTAATAGTGATTTCGATTTTCTACTCGATTTGGCTTTGGAAGTAGATAAGCCGCGCTATCGCCTCAACTTATACAAACAGGCGCAAAATATTTTAAACGAAGAGTTCCCGGTTATCCCACTGGCACACGGAATGCAATTTAAAGCATACAATAAGACGCTAACAGGCTTTAAACTCAGTCCGTTTAATGTACAGCCATTCAATACGGTTGAGAGGATCGAATAGTGTTTTTATATACGGTACGCAGGCTCAACTTATTTATTATCACGTTACTCATTTTGACTATGGTCGGGTTTGCTCTGTTGCGCTTAGATCCCCTGTCGCCTCTAATGGACCATGGTTTCTGGTCAGGTTGGTCAACCTATTTAGGGCAACTACTGCAACTCAATTTTGGCGTCAATCACAGTGGTGTCCCGATTGTGGACGAACTGGCGATGGTCTTTCCAGCAACGCTGGAGTTATGCCTCATCGCATTTACTCTCTCTTTGTTAATTGGTCTCCCTATTGGTACGCTCGCAGGAATGAAGCAAGGTAAATGGATTGATACCGTCATCTCCTTCACGTCAATGTCCGGCTATTCAGCCCCGCTATTTTGGGTGGCTCTACTGATGATCATGGTCTTTTCTCTTCACTATGAATGGCTTCCCGTGTCAGGGCGTTATGATCTACTCTATCAAGTAGAACACGTAACTGGTTTTGCGTTAATCGATGCTTTTTTCGCTGAAGGCACCTACCGTGCCCATGCTTTGCAAAGTGTTATTGAACATATGATTTTGCCCTGTTTGGTGCTGGCTCTAGCACCGACGACGCAAGTGGTAAGCCTGATGCGCTCTTCGGTAGCCGATGTGATGGCTCAAAACTATATACGCGCCGCTCGAATTAAGGGCTTAAGTCACTACGAAATTGTGACTGCTCATGTGCTGAGAAATGCAATTCCACCGATTATTCCTAAATTCGGGGTTCAGCTATCAAGTATGTTAACGTTGGCAATTATTACTGAGTCCATCTTCAACTGGCCAGGAATTGGCCGTTGGCTGCTCGATGCCTTATCTAACCAAGATTATGTCTCCATTCAAGCCGGCGTGATCGTAGTTGGTACGCTCGTTCTCACAGCAAACATTCTGTCTGATTTGATTGGCGCTATGGTTAACCCGCTGGTAAGAAAGGAATGGTATGCTAACAAATAACATTTATCAGGAAGAGCATATTCCGACTCAGTTTGAGCGGTTTTGGCGCAGCTATCGCAATAACAGTTTGGCAATGTTTGGCTTGTGGTGCTTAGGACTCATTGTGTTGATTACCCTCACCTCTCCTTGGATAGCCCCTCATGATCCGCAGTTGCAAACGAGCAACCTGTTAATACCGCCTTCTTGGGATCCTGCAGGTACTGTCGAATTTTTCTTAGGTACCGACGATTTAGGCCGAGATATCTTGTCACGGTTGATTGATGGTACCCAATACACCTTCGCTGCCGCTATTTTAATCACCGCTATCGCGGCTGTGATCGGCTGTTTTATCGGTATCATGGCAGGCATGACCAAAGGATTATTGTCCAGTACATTGAACCACTTACTCGACACGGTCATGTCGATTCCATCATTGCTGCTTGCCATTATTTTTGTGGCACTGCTCGGTTTTGGCGAGTTCAATATTTTGCTTGCGATTGGTTTGGCACTCATCCCTCGCTTTGTTCGTTCGGTGTATATCGCCGTACACAACGAAGTAGAAAAAGACTATATCCTCGCCGCACGTTTAGATGGTGCCAATGACTTTTATCTGTTGTGGAACTCCATTTTACCCAATGTACTTGCTGTCATCGCCAACGAAATAACACTCGCGTTATCCATTGCCATCTTAGACATCACCGCTTTGGGCTTTCTTGGTTTGGGTGCTCAAGCACCAAGCACCGAATGGGGCACCATCTTAGGTGATTCAGTTGAGCTGATTTACCTCGCACCGTGGACAGTCACTCTCCCCGGTTTAGCGATTATGTTTACGGTGATCATCATCAACTTAGTCGGTGAAGGTGTACGACAAGCTCTGAATGCAGGGGTGGAATAATGCCATTATTAGATATTCGCCATCTCACCATCGAAATTGATACGCCACAAGGCATGGTAAAAGCAGTCGATCGCATGAGCTTAACCATGAACGAAGGCGAAATTCGCGGGTTGGTGGGAGAATCCGGATCAGGAAAAAGCTTGGTGGCTAAAGCCATCGTAGGAATATGCAAAGATAATTGGACCATCACCGCCGACCGCATGCGCTTAGGTAACATTGATCTACTTCAGCTGACGCCGCGCGAACGCCGGCGAGTGATTGCCCGCGACATCGCGATGATTTTTCAAGAACCGTCAACCTGCTTAGACCCTTCAGATGAAGTGGGAAAACAGTTGATTGAATCTATCCCATCGCGCACATTTGAAGGCAAATGGTGGCAGCGTTTTACATGGCGTAAAAAACAAGCCATTGCCCTTTTACATAAAGTAGGAATCAAAGAGCACGCTCGCATCATGAGTAGCTACCCCTATGAGCTAACTGATGGTGAATGCCAAAAGGTAATGATTGCGATGGCTATCGCAACTAAACCAAAAATTTTGATTGCTGATGAACCAACGAACGATTTGGACCCCATTACCCAATCACAGATATTGCGCCTGCTCAGCCGGATGAATCAGGTCAATAACACCACGATTCTATTGATTGGCCACGACTTAACCACCATTACCCAATGGGCTAACCGTATTACAGTGATGTACTGCGGTCAGTCTGTTGAGTCAGCCGATACCCAGAAAATATTGAGTGAACCCAAACACCCTTATACGGCTGCACTACTGAAAGCGATGCCTGATTTTAGTGATTGGATCCCGCATAAAGAAAAATTGCAATCCTTACCGGGTTCCATTCCACCCTTGCAACATTTACCGATTGGTTGCCGGTTGGGGCCTCGCTGCCCCTATGCTCAGCGCCAATGCGTTGAAATACCGTATCCACAACGTATTAAAAATCATAAGTTTGCCTGTCATTTCCCACTCAATATGGAGCAACAGTCATGAGTGCATCATTATTAGAAGTGAACGGGTTAACTAAAGATTTCATTACTCGTTCAGGTCTGTTTCGCAAGAAAATTCAGCATGCAGTCAAACCGGTCAGCTTCACGTTAGAAGCGGGACAAACCATTGGTTTTATTGGCCAAAATGGTTCTGGTAAATCGACATTGGCACGAATGCTTGCAGGGATGGTTGAACCCTCTGCTGGCGAGATACGCGTTAATGGAGAGTTATTGGAACACAAGGATTACTCCACGCGCTGTAAGCTGATTCGAATGATTTTTCAAGATCCGAACACATCGCTGAACCCAAGAATTCAAATTGGTCGTATTCTAGAAGGGCCGCTCAAAAGAAACACCAATATGCCACCTGAAGCTCGCATGAAGCGCGTGAAAGATACGCTATTGCGCGTTGGGTTATTGCCAGAGCACGCCTACTTCTACCCGCAAATGCTCGCCACCGGGCAAAAACAGCGGATTTGCTTGGCACGAGCACTGATTCTACAACCGTCGATCATTGTGGCTGATGAAGCATTAAACGGGTTAGACATGGCAATGCGATCACAGATGATTAACTTGTTTCTAGAACTGCAAGAAGAGATGGGTGTCTCGTTTGTGTATGTCTCTCAACACCTTGGTATTGTAAAACACATTACTGATAAAATTATGGTGATGCACGAAGGCGAAGTAGTCGAATCGGGTGACACACAAGAAGTATTGTCTAATCCAACTCATCCCATCACTCAAAGAATGATTGAGAGCCACTTCAACAAAGCGCCAAGCTTTAAATAGCCACTCTGTATTTAATATCGGAAGACAATATCGTCGATATTGTACTGTTCCTCCCCCTTTTAGGAGGGGGTGGCCCTCCTAAAAGGGGAGGATTGACAGTGCTCACCCCACCCTAACCCTCCCCTAAAAGGGGAGGGAATTAGTTTCGTTAGCGTTGAGAGTATTTCATTTATGATGATAGATGCGGGTTGCTAAAATAGTTTTACCCTAAACCTTCTTGAGGAAATTGAGTTCCCATTTCAGTAAATCACTATTTGGCTTGTCTTTTCGTAATACCAATAACCTGACTACTTGATTAGTTTAATTCAATCTACTTCTACTGCTTTTCATAAAACTGAGAGGTGTTTGTCCTGTTTGTTTCTTAAAAAAAGCAATAAACGCACTATCAGAAGAAAAGCCTAGCAAATGAGAGACCTCGCTAACTTGTATTTCTTTAGACAGCAACTCAATCGCCTTTAACAAGCGCCATTGCTGCCTCCAGTCTTGATAGGACATTCCTGTTTCTGCTTTGAATAGCCTTGTGATCGTTTTGGTACTTGCACCTATAGAATGTGCGATGGTGGTAAGAGGCGGCACCAAAAAAGATTCTTGCATCACTTGTTGGCAGAATTTTTTAAACCGACGATCTAACGGTAAGGGTAATTGGAAAGAATGACGTTTAGCCGCATAAAATTCCTCCCAAAAAAGAGCCGTCGTTTTTTGCATTTCATTTTCAGGTTTATCCCATGCCCACAATGCCATCTTATCAATGAGTGCCTTTAGCAAAGCATCAACTTCTATCATAATCATGTTATTTGGACATTCAAAAACTGCACAATCGAAGTATAGCGATCGATAAGCTACCACGTTCGTCATCATCGCTCGATGTTGGATGTATGGTGGAATCCAAACTGCTTTTGTCGGTGGTAAAATACAGATTGAGTTATCTAAAGCAAAGCTGATGCATCCTTGAGGCGCATAGAGAAGTTGGCCTTTTTTATGTTGATGCATTCCCGAGTCGTGTTTACCGATGTCGGCTGCTATCCCTACAACGCAAGCTGTTAATTTATCAGCATCGAATTGGGTTTGTTCATCAATAATCGCCATTTGTCCGAATCTTGTTGTTTCTGGTATTAATGTTGTTAATAGATAAAGAATAGCCTCATTTATACTGTGCGCCAAGTTCATTGATGAGGACACAAGATGAATACAAAACCTTCTTTATGGCTGATGGTTGTCATGTTGATGTTTCCGCAAATCGTGGAAACCATTTACAGCCCTGCTTTAGGTTCTATTGCCCAATCATTTTCGGTAAACGACGCCCAAGCAGCTCAAACGCTGTCCGTTTATTTTTTAGCTTTTGCTATTGGTGTTCTTGTTTGGGGAATACTGGCAGACAAATTTGGCAGACGCCCAACCATGATTATTGGCCTATTTATATACGGCTGCGCTTCTTTGGTGGCTATGCAAACTGAAAGCTTTAGCATCATCATGGTCGCACGCGCATTTAGCGCATTGGGAATCGCTGTTGGTTCAGTTGTGACACAGACCATGCTTCGCGATGCGTTCAGTGGCGAAGAGTTAGGCAAGGTCTTTAGCCTAATGGGAATGGGGATATCAATTAGCCCTGTGTTAGGAATGCTACTAGGTGGTCAGCTAACGTCTATTGGTGGTCATCATTGTGTGTTCTTGGCGCTATTTGTTATGGCGATAATGCTATTTTTGTACAACCTGATTAAGCTTCCTGAAACTCAAAAAGAAAGTCAGTCTCTACAACTAGGTAGCTTAAGTCTTCGAATGTTGAAAGATTCGCACATCTGGTTTTCGGCTTTATTGGTTGCGCTATACAACATTGCACTGTTCTCTTATTACCAGCTTGGCGCTTTTACTTTTGAAGCGTTAGGTTTTAGCTCTGCCCAATTTGGTTACAGTGGGGTTGTATTAGGGCTTGGGACGTTACTAGGCAGTTACTTAAACAAAACTCTACTTTCGAAACAAGTGTCGCAACGTTCTCTTTTATGGGTATCCGCTATGCTGTTAACTATTGGTGCTATCGGGGTTTATGCCATGCAGGGCTCTATTTGGTTTTTAGCACCAATGATGTTAGTGGTGATGTCTTTTGGTATTGCGATCCCAAATGTGCTGAGTGTCGCTTTGGTTGACTATAAACAACAATCGGGTAGTGCTGGTGCTCTATTTGGACTTCTGTATTACTTATTGATTGGTGGCGGATTAGCTCTAGTTGGCGAGGTTCAAAACTTAGGTATGGTGCTTATCGTATGTAGTGCAGCCACGGTATTGGTCACAACATCACGCAAGTAATAAGTTACTGATATTTAATTGCAAATCTTTCCCGCACTGTTACTAATTTAGCTAGAAAAAGAGCTTCTATCAGAAGCTCTTTGAGTTAGCGAGTTTTACTGGCTTGCTTTTTCAATTCAAAATCGAACTCGTCGGGAAATAACACAACGCCTTCTTCATTCTCATTGGGGAACACCACCACCGACAGTTCATCTTCTTCTAGGCCCGAAGTCCAACGGCTGTGCCATTTGTTCAAAGAGATCGCTTCCGCTTCACACGCTTGCCACTCGCCTGTTGCCCATGCCTTGGCAAACTCTTGGTTAGGCCACACAGGAACACAATCATCTTCTTCTGTGTTGAGCATGACACAACCGTGCTCATCTTTTAGTATCCAAACTTCACGGTTTGCAACAATGGCTTTAATGCAGTATTTAAAACGTTCTTCTTCATTATAGCGATTGATTGTTTCTATCTGTTCTGTGGTTAATACGTCTGCCATAGCCCGGCTCCATGCGAAAGTTGGGGAATATAAAAACGCCTACAGTGTAGCACTGCAGGCGTTACATTTAGAATCTTAAACAATAAGATGATAAAAAGGATTAAGCCAATTCAGCTTGCAGCCAAGGCCAACCTTGTTTCTTACGGCTTAAGGTATTTTCCATCATCAACATGCCATCTTGTTCGTGTTTAGTCAGTTTTTCAGCCCATTCACCAGTATAAAGAAGACGGGTCTGCGCGGTGGTAATGTCGGTCAACATCACGGCGGCAAACGCAAGGCCTTCCTCTTCGCAGCGACGAACTAGGTCTGCTTGAATGGCGTCAATCATGCCATCGACTTGTTCAAGCGTTGCCAATTCCACTTGACCAACCACCACATCACGGCCGTTGAATGGGTAAGCTTTCAAATCTTTCTCAACAAGTTGAGCGGCAGATAAACCTTCAATGTCTGTTTTCGCAATCAAAAGCGCTTTAATAAAGGCATCAAGGTCTTCAACATCAGCAATTTCAGCCAGTGCCAGCACCGCTTCTTTATCTTTTGGTGTGCACGTTGGAGACGCAAAACCGACCGTGTCAGACAAAATCGCAGACATCATCAATATGGCTAAAGGACGTGTGATTGGCGCATTTTCCATCTTGAATAGGTTGAACAAGATAGTACAGGTACAGCCAACTGGCCAAATCCACGCTTCTAGCGGATTCACTGTCATTACGTCGCCTAGGCGATGATGGTCAACAATACCGAGAATTTCCGCTTGGTTGATGTCATCAGGTGCTTGTGCAAGATCGGTATAGTCCACAAGCCATACTTTTTCGCCCGCGACGCTAGTGCGAAGTTCAGGTTGAACAACACCAGCTGTTGCAAGAATGTGTTGAGTTTCACGGTTAATTTCACCCTGACGAACAGGCGTTGCTTCTAGACCACGTGCTTTAAGTAATTCAGCAGCAACTAATGCACCACAAATGCTATCACTATCTGGGTTTTTATGACCGACAACGAAAATCATCTTTCTTCCTATTTTAATGCTATTTAATGGCCTATCGAAGGTGATAGGCGAGATTGCTCACAAAGGCCGATACTTTACCTGATTTTCAGAATTTGTCATGGCTTGTGGTTAAGAAATTATGGCTAATTTAGCGCAGCATTCTGCTACCCCGAATCATTCAGTTAACCTGAGCACTCTGTTAACAAGGGCACTCCACTAACAAGAGGTAATCACTGCTCGGCTGGTTAAGCCACTTGCCAAGGAGACTTCAAATACTTTGACTGGCTCTGGCGAAAGCTTATCTCCTGTCCAGTAGTCATACCAATCCACTGGCTGGCTCGCTGTTAAGGTATAGTCACACGCCTCACCTTGGTAATTGAATAAGCAGTGCAGATCATTGCGTTCTGTTAACTTTAAAAATAGGTGATTGAGAGCCAATGAAGTTGGCTTAGCCGCATCTTGGTTGTGTTTGCGCCTAATCATTAACTTATTTAGGCTCTGCTTAGCAAAAGAGGTCAATTCTGGGAGTGGATCACCTGAAAGCAACAAGCCACCACACGCAAGCAATACATTGCGATGAAATTCATAGCTGATGCGATCGGTCGATTGATTCGCAAGCGACGTCAGTGTTGCGCAATCAGGATCAATTTGCCATAACTTGCGGTGCTGCCAACTGCGATAAAAAGTCTCTTTAGCGATTTGTTCAAAGCGCTGTGGCGAACGCTCGACATCGTCCGAAACACGCATGGCATCTACTAAACCCAGTGACGGCCACATCGGCGCGTTACATCCAAGTAACAAAACGCCAGCATGTTTGCTGGCGTTTCGTTGAGCTAATGACGGAATTACGCCACTTCGATTGGTCCACCGAATGACGTCACTGGTGGTACTTTACCAGTAAAAATTCCGATTTGAATAATATCTCTTTATCTTATCCAATGCAGTTACTGCCGATTAGACGTCAAAACGGTTGCGAAGCAGCAAGTAGTGATCGGAAATGGCCGAGTAATGTGTATAATCCTTCACTGTTTAATTTGTAATTATTTTATTGCGATATAAATTTCAACTTCCGAAGCGTTTTTATAAAATTCAAAGTCTGTGGTAAAAGCTCTGTCGTGTCTGCAGCCTTGCGAACTGAAATAAGCCCAAATTTCAGCCCATAATTGATACACAACTTGAGGAAACTGCCCCACTGCATTAAAGACAAGATATTTAGATGAAGCGATATGTGTATCTACCGAGCCAGGCAACATACTCATCGATAAAGTATCCGCGCAAGCAATAACATCAAACGCTCCCGTATGATCCGATTCATAGTTTGTATATACACCGAACACTTTCGAAGATTCAGTGAGTTTAGGAGCCGCTTGTGTATAAAACTTCTCCCATAATTTGCTGATTTTAGCCTTAGACGGGCTCGTTTCATCTTGATTAGTGGTACGAACACAAAACCCGATTGCATTAAAACTGTTAACATGGTTAATCGTCATCATTGAAATCTTCCTTATTACTGGTTGAAGCGATGAGGTTAACAACTACCGATAACCTCATCGCGGACTATACAAATTATCATTGTAATCTAGTTAGCGGGAACATCATCAGCTAAACGCACCGTGGCTTGGACGTTGTTAAAACCGTACGATTCCAACTGCTGCTCAATCGCACGTTCCGTTTCCGAATAATCGGCAGGTGCTGATGATACCGCGGAACGCGACATTGCACTCATCGCACGTGTATTACCGGATAATGGCTTCTGATCCATCAACTCAATTTTGCCTGCAAACGATTCTTCATAGATTATTACACCTTTGATCATACTGTGCTTAGGTTGCTCGACTTTACCAAGTCGGTTGAGCAAGGTCTCTTGGCCATACATACGGCTCATCTTATTCCAATCCCAAAGCGTGTTAATTCCTGGAATGTCACGGTGGTCATACAAATAGTCCAGGCTTTTCTCCCGATGTTTATCCATGCGACCAATCAAGAAACTATGCTGTAAATGCCGACGGTGTGATTCTGCACTAAGCATAGGGTTGGTAAAAGAACGAATCGGGCCATCAAACTCTAACTCGTAAGACATGTCGACATTAGCCCTATATGGAAAAGTCATGTCCGCCCTATAGAGCTCTAACACGGCCAAACCAGAACTTCTTGGTTCTAAAACTGGTCGGCCTTGAACTGTCACTCTTGTGCTTTCTGAACCTCCTACCACGTCAGACCAACTTGCTGTATTGTCCATGCTAGTTTCTGCTGTAAATGAAAAACTCATTGTAGTTGTCACTTTACCACCAGCGATCCCAGGAAATCCTACACTACCTTCAGATGACACCGAAAAGCCCATAGTGGTACCAATTTTAAATCCAACAGAAGTGCTCGATGAGCTAGTATGGCTCCATGATTTGTTAGCGTCATAAGCGAGATCAACAACAAAAGTTTGCGGGCTATTCGTTCGGTTCTCTAAAGGCACAACAAGACTGCCGATTTGCTGCTTACCACTTGTTACTACCGGTCCATCCAATACAAAACTATCACTATCAATTAAGTATTCGATATTTTTCACAGTTATGCTGGTCTTATCACAGCTGTTTGGCTGGCAGTAACCTTCTTCATTCCCCTTTATGCGGTATTCACCCGGACCAAGGCGGGTAACGGTCATGTCCTCGCCAATATTTTTAGCTGAATTACCCCACAAGTTGTGAAAACCAAGTGAATAGCCAAGCAACGCGGCTGGTTTGATGAAATTATCGCGATCATTAAATACAAGCCACTCGATTTTGTCTTCAGACCCTTGTTCAACAATAAGTGGAGGAAATTGAGGGAAAAGATGATCCTGAATAACTGAGGTAGTCTCTGTCGATTCAGGATAACAAACGGTATTATTACTCGACTCATCTTTTGTAAAACGCTCACCAGGGCCTTTAAAACCACGCCCCTTAATAATCCAATTATTGCTGAGGGATGCAGTTTCCCAACGACCCAGTTTTTTAAGTGTCGCTTGACGTACATCGGCACTCCTTAGCTCTTTCCTGGTAAGCGCTCTATAACCTGCCTCGCAAATTCCCATACCAATATCACGGAAAATCACAATATTAGCTGGGTCCACAATATCGCTATCGCTGTTATTTTTTAGCGAGGAGCACTCCACTGCATAAGCATATGAACCAAACAATACTGCAGTAAGTGTTGATACTTTAAATAACTTATATATTCTCATAAAATCACCTTGTTTAATTAGTAGTATATTTCAATAAACCATACCTCTTGCTTTCTTTATTTTGCCACCCTCCCTTGTAGATAAATAATCATTACACATACAAACCATTAAATTGGTCATTCAAACAGTATCAATACATTTCCTTTAATACTTAACCACTTAATGATAATTGAGTCAGCAAATCTAAAATCTCAATATTTAAACAATAAATCAACACCAATAAAATAAATAAAAATAAACCTTCAGAAAACACAATACAAATAATAACTTAACCAAAGGAAAATAAACCAACAAACGTATTGGTTTATTTTTATTAACATACCTAATGCATTAAAATAGTGAAACTACACCACCCCACGCGAGTAACATCGGGCTGTGCGGTAATAATTATTATGATGATTCGGAAGTTAAGCATCACTAAAATTTCCAGTTCAGAAATATTTAATCACAAAGAAACAAGATGAGCGCTGGTAATAAAACCGTTACGATATTACTTAGCGGCAATCTATAAATGAAAATAAATTTGAACACAAATGAGCGTCGAGCAATATAAGAATGCGTAAATATATGTGACAAAAAATAAAAAATACAGCAACCGACTGTTTTATATGATTTATTTTAATT
>NZ_CAWPDB010000087.1:0-2680 GCF_963886625.1 Vibrio sp. V23_P3S9T160 | reverse complement strand
TGAGTTTTAACGGCACATTAGCTCATGTATCTGCGTTACTTGTAGGCTTACCTTACTCAACACCAGGAGCAATACCTCGTCAGTTAAAGGGTTTTCACAACATGGCTGAAAGCTTAATACTTGAAGGGCGAAGGGAAAGAACATTCCCTAGAACAGTTAAGCCTAGACCACAACGGTATGCTAAGAACAAAAATGCCGTTCACTCTTAAGTGAACGGCATTACCGCCGTGGCGGGTTTTTTAGTCTTTACATGATGGATGTTTAATCAAGCTTAGATTGAATAAAATCTAATATTTCTTGCACCGTAGCATCATCCACCTTTTTCAAATTAAGCGCTAAATTACTGCCTTTACGACTGTAACTTACGCGGCCTTTGATCAGATCAATTTTTACATGCTCAGTGCGCTTAGGTGGCAACAACTCTTGTATCCAAGACTCAATTGTCTCTGTGACTTCTTTCGTCAATCGGGCAACACCTTGTACGCTACTACGCTGCCAAACAAATCCATCTTCAGATTGACACTTTTCCAACAAATTTGCTTGTTGCTTTGCATCAAGTTCATTAAATTGTTTATGTAATTTAACTATGGTTGGACGACCTAATTCAACCACATTTGGATAAGCTTGCAATAGCTCAAGTGGCAAAGCCGCTGCTTTTAGAGCACCACTTACTAGGGCCTCACTGCATTGAAATATCTTGGCTAAAGCTTTTTGGTCTTCCGCTTCACCATTATCCAGCTTCGCTTGCATCTCTTTACCCTTCTCATAAAGAGAAAGCGGCTTGTGCGCGTTTGCCACATCCGAAAGAAACTTCGCATGTTCCGAGTTTATGTCTTCAGCCACATAAACCAAAAATTCTTTACCCGCCAAGATACAAGACATTCGACGACGGCTGCCATCAAGGACTTCAATTTTTCCCCCAGCGGTTTTACGACCAACCGCAGGATATTGCTGACCACGCTCGCGTAATGTACTCAATACATCAGATAGAGCATGCTCATTCAGAAAAGCTTGTTCACGCGCATTCTGCGTAAAAACAATCGTCTTTTCCGCTACTTGATCTGCGGGAATCCTGACCAGTTCGAAAGTGACTAACTCTTCTCCCGCAACCGCCAATTCGATGATTTGCGCTTGTTCTTTCGCTGCCGTTTGGGCTTCTTGCGGGGTGGTTGCACGTCGCTTATTCGCTTTACCAAACAGTTTCGCATTTAGTTCAGACGTTTTAATTGCCATGTTTACTTACCCCTGATTTAGTGATGACCAATGACTGTGAAGCACTCGCTCAAGCTCCAGTGCACTTTTTTGCACAGCGTCTTGCGCAGTCGCTAGCGTCTTTTTACCACCTTCAAAATCGCTGGTGGTGAGATCAAAAACGGTGCTGTAGGTGTCAGCACAGGTTTCAAATGCTCGGCTACGCGGAATCGTCGCCATCATGACTTGATCACCCAACAGGTAATTCATTTCCGTTAATACCGAGACTTGCTTTTTATTATCATCTTCAAACATCGTCGGCATCAAACGTACAAATTCTAACCCTTTCCAATCTTCTGGAAACATTTCATAAACCGTAGGAAGGTGTTGAAAGAAATTGACGGTTGACGCCCAATCTAATCGCTTAGCCGCGCACGGGATCAGTAATGCATTGGAAGCATACATTGCATTCCATACCAATGGATCAACGTGTGGGCCAGTATCAATCATAATGATGTCAAAATCATCGCCAATCTTATCGATAAGTTTCTCTTTCAGCAGTCGAACAATATCAAGCGATTGATTTTGCGAAAGATACTGCCACGCTTCTGCGTTAAACATTGCATCTTCAGGAAATGCAGAGATGGTTTTTAAATTGGGATATTGGGTTGGCAACATCACGTTCTTATGTAAGAACGCCTTGTCCACTTCAGTGTCTTCAGGCACGTTGTCTAACATAATATCAACGGCAGAATAGATATTACTGTGCTCTGATAAACTTATTTGCGGGTTGAGAAATAACCGTAATGAACCTTGCGGATCTAAGTCAATCAAGCAGATACGGTAACGCTGATCCAAATTCAGGGCGAGGCACGCGGCTAGATGGACAGCCGTCATTGATTTACCTGTCCCCCCCTTTTGGTTCTGAACATTGATGACCCAAGGCTTATGATCACCATGCTTTTTCCTTTGGTGGAACTTAGGCACACCAGCGGCATCCATGAGCATGTGGGCTTCCGCTAAAGAAATTGAATAGTGATTAGCATTGTTTTTAGTAAATTGATGGCCAGCTTGTTCCATTTTGGAAATGGCATCATCTAGCTTACGGCGTGTTAAGCCTGAACGAGTTTCCATTAGCGCTTTTGACATCGCTGGGAAATGGTCATCACTACGTTCTTCTAAAACAATTTCAATTCGGTCAGCTTGCACCTGTTGAGTTTGCTCGGCGAGCTGGTAGAGATTCGCTATGGTTTGTTCTCTTTTCATTGCCAAATTCCATAATAAGTACCTAACGCAGATTGTACAGCAAATAATTTAATACTCAACAAAAAGGTGAACATTCACTTTTAGATTAATATCACAATAAATAGAAAAATATATCGGAATTTAATGAATTGACCTCATTATGGTCATCATTTTTCCTTAAATAATGGGCAACTTATCCATTATTTATTTGAACATTAAAAATATTACAACGTAACTTATTTAC
>NZ_CAWPDB010000086.1:0-2688 GCF_963886625.1 Vibrio sp. V23_P3S9T160 | reverse complement strand
CCGTTGTACTGCTCTCGAAAGCAAATCCATTATTGTGCTTGGAGGGGGATAAAGATACGAAATAAAAATATCTTAAAATAATCCTTTTTTTTCAGTCTATTAGGTCTTATGAATATTTTTATTTATAAGGGCGGGGCTAAAATTTGATTAACGGCTGGCTTGTAGTAAGGAAAATGAACGATAAGGGCAACGTTATGCGGCCTTGACAGAACAATAAGAGCGCGAATTGGCCAATAAACATCACTCTTTTGGCATTCGATTGGTGACGTGAATACTACTTGCGTTGATTTTTAGCAGTTAAGGGATTTAAATACTCAATACTCTGGTGTCTGGGCATTGAGTTTCTATTTAATTCACGCTGAATTGTACACCTTTAACTAACCAGTCATCGGCCCAAATTTTAAGTTGTGTGATCGGGGTAGATGGAGGTACATCAAAACGATCTTGATGAGGGTTAGTGACATAATCGTTCGATCCCACAGTACGTTGACGCCCGTCTTGATAGTTAAAAGTAAGCGCGACTAGCTGTTGGCCACCATATTGAAAATCTCCCCAGGTGGCAATAATAGAGGTTACGCCTGATAGATCTACCGAAGATAAGCTACCGCCGGTTCCTCCGATTAGCAGTTCAGGATCAGAGCCTAGCGCATCAATTGCTGCACCGGCTCGGATGTAAAGTTTATTCTCTTGTCCGATCTGCTGCTGAGTGAGCTGACCATGAGTTAAACCAAGTACGGGTGAACTTGAGGATATATTCCGATTAAACAGGTTTGTATAAGTGGTAATCATTCTTGTGCTTACGTTGGTGTCATCTTGCGTATATAAGCCAAGTCGATTGGTCATTTTATTTTTTCCAAGCAATAGGTTGTTATATTTATTACTGAGTTGATCGAAATTTTCGATCCATTCCCAGCGCTGACTTAATGAAGCATCACAAGCTCTTAACTGATCTAGAAATTGGCCATCAACGCATTGGTTGCGATGGGCTACACTCATATATCTTCCTAGTTGATCATAAATAAAAGATTGTTCAGCTTTGGTCAATTCACAATCAGCGGTATAAATAGCACCCTCAGTGTTTGTTTCAATACAAGTATTATTATACGCACCAATCTGTATGTTCACCGGGCGACCACCGGTGAATACAGGATGGTTCCAGTCAGTGATAAATTTTGTTCGTGCTGTGATTCGGCGATAAGGTGTATTATCAAAACCAGCATATGTTTTTTGGTTCCAAAATAAAAGATGAAAACTGTATGCTGCATGATAGAGTGGCATTATATTAATTAACTGATGAATCAATGATAAATTCGGTTGTTCCCGACTCATCCGTTTTGCTTTATAAATAATATCTAAGTTAGGTAGAAAGCTTTTGTAACCAATTGCCCCAATGCGATTGAGATCCGCGGGATAGTCGTACGAGCCGAATGGTACACTGTGATTTAATATCAGAGAATCTGCTGTTGGATATGCATCTCGTTGCCACGAAAAACTCACATTACGAAAGTTTTTAGTACTACGATCGATACGATACTCTTGAGTATTGTAGCTTAACAAGCGTTGTTGAGTATATGACATACTTGCGTCAAGTTTCGCTTTAGGGCCTTCTAAGCTGCTCGCGATTCCAACTGTAAATCCTGATTCTACGGTATTTTCATATTGTCTATTGATATTATGACTTGGAAAAGTACGCAATATCCTTGCTTTATCATTAGAAGCATTAAATTCAAACTGATAGTCTTGCGCTATAGCGTCAGTAGACCAAGCTCTCTGCCATCCATTCATTGAATAATAATCGGGATTGTCTTGATAATTCCAATTCAGTCGATTATTCAAATGGATACCTGAACCTGTAGAGTTTTTATCTAAAGTGATACGAACAATCTTTGCATCTGGTGTATCTCCACCACTGTCTCCGAAAGGAAGTGAGCGTAGATAACTTACTCGATAAATTAAAGATATGCCGGCATCTTCATCGCAAAAAGTGCGATTGCTTGCATCCCATTCTGGGAAATGACTATTCCTAAATGTACATTCATCAGCTTTGATGGGTTTGACCACATTCAAATAAAAAGCGACTTGAGGTAAGTCTTCTGCTTCACGTGGACTAAGCCTATCATACTCTGAATTTTTGGTGACTTGCTCTAATATCTCAGCTATTCGATGAATATCATGCGTTTGAATTGGTGTAAACATGATCTGGTTTTTATAACTGCTAATAAGAATAAAATCACTATCAAAGTCAACCCCAATTTTTCTTATTAACTCATCTCTTGCCGTCTGTCTTTCTATTGGATCATCTAACATAGTAAAATCTAGTAATAAGGTTTTCCCTTTATTATCAATTCCATTTTTAATCGACATTAACGAGAGGTTTACATTCGTTCGCGCTTGCGTGTTAGCCATATTTAGATAACGAATGCTACTGATGTCTTGTAAATTACTCAGTGCATTTATCGCAGAACCTTGGGGTAGAGATATGTTGGCATAAACATCACTCAGACTGATGGCAGCCAGAATAGATAAAGTAATTAATTTTTTATTAAACATGTAACGTACTCTCCTTTTTAAGTACATGAAATCGTAACTTACCATCAAGCAACATTGAGATAACCTTTTATGAGCATTGATGATATGCAACATTATCAATTTCGTATGAAATGGCTTTTAAATTAAAATAAATATTTA
>NZ_CAWPDB010000085.1:0-2681 GCF_963886625.1 Vibrio sp. V23_P3S9T160 | reverse complement strand
GACTTAGAACTTTGGCTGTCAAAACTCAAAAACCTAAGATCAAACTGCTGATTGAGCCAACCGCCCTAACCTCGCGCTTGCCCAAAAATTGATTGAGGCAATTCTCTGAATTTCCAGCGCCAAAGAACAAGTGTCCGGAAAACCGCGCCCACTGAAGCAAACTTGCCGACAAACTCAAAACCAACCAGCCGAGGGAACAAAGAGAACCCATAAACCACTGACTTTGCGTGATTAAGCATAACGCCCGCCTAAGGGGCTGGCAACGCATTAACACTAAACTCAAACACAACAGCCGTAACCATCGCGGCTCATTGGGACTGGAAACGCCACGCGTTGACAGTCCCTCTTGAGGCGTTTGTTATACATTTTTTTCGGTGTACTCAAACACAGCTTTTCGCCAATCAATTAGATATGGCAGACAACCAAGAAGGGTTAAATCCGAGCTATTATTTAAGTCTGCCAGCAGATCAGATAAAGGGTAATGGGCTGAATCCCTATGATGCAGAACTCTATCAATAGTTTCTTGCGATTGTTTGCTCAGTTTTTCTAACCAGATATGCCACTCAGGTTCATGTTTCCAGTAATTCGCAGCAGTATGTATAAGCTCGGCAACAGGCTCACCGAAAGAACTGCAAGGACCTAATTTTCTAGCTTCTAAGGGTTTAAGATTTACGTCCATAAGTACGTCAAACATATACCGTTGCATGATACAAAAACCTAGTCCTATCAGGTATTCGCCTTTATCACATAAGCAACCAACTTCCCATACATCTGCTTTGGAAATCTCATGGTTGAGCTTAGAAAGTGAAGCGTCGATAGGCTTTAATACTTCTGAGACGTAAGAAAACTCTGCGTCTGCAAACTCTACCTCATTTTCGTTTCTAGAAACTATAAACATGGATGAACCTTAAAATGTATAACGCCCGGCTAAGGGGTTGACAACGCACCGCTGAACTTAAAAACACACTTAAACACTGAACTGCAATTTTGCACTAAAGTCGCCACGCGTTGGCAATCCATCTTGAGCCGTTTGTTATGCAAATTCAATGAGATAAACCGAATTTACACGACCAAAAGCCACAATTGCAATGGTTGAGTGATTCAAGAATCAACCCAAGCAAGAACTGCGATAAATAAGCCGCCAAAACAAAGTTCACCTTTCAACAACAAACCAAGCTTTTGAATCAGGAAAACTCAACAAGCAAGACTTTCAGCAAGTGCAAAATGCTCGATAAACTTGCCCTTTCTACACTTTGCGCCCACTGAATTAACAACGCGCCAACGCCAAAACTGATTGAGGCAAACAAAGAACTTTGCCTGTTTTACGGCTTGAGTTCACAATGAATTTGAAGGTAAAAATGCTCATTTGCCGACAACACAAAACGAATGGCCGGAGAAATCCAAAAGATTGAGCCCCTAAATTTACCTGAGTTGCATAACGCCCGGCTAAGGGGTTGACAACGCACCGCCGAACTCAAAAAACACACCGTAAACACTGAACTTCAATTTTGTACTAAAGCCGCCAAGCGTTGGCAATCCCTCTTGAGCCGTTTGTTATGCAAATTCAATGAGATAAACTGAATTTACACGACCAAAAGCCACAATTGCAATGGTTGAGTGATTCAAGAACCAACCCAAGTAGGAGCCGAGATAAATAAGCCGCCAAAACAAAGTCCACCTTTCAGCAACAAGCCAAGCTTTTATGTCAGGAAAACTCAACGAGCGAAACCTTCAGCAAGTGCAAAACACTCGATAAACTTGCTCTTTCCACACTTTGCGCACGCTGAATTGACAACAAACCAGCACCAAAACTCATTGAGGCAAACAAAGAACTTTACCTGTTTTACGGTTTGAGTAAACTACGAATTTTAAGGTCAAAAAGCTCATTTGCCGACAACACAAAACGAATAGCCGGAGAAATCCCAAAAGATTGAACCCCTAAATTTACCTGAGTTGCATAACGCCCTGTTAAGGGGTGAGCAACGCAATATCAATGCCGCCGCAAACCACCTTAAACACTAAAACCAACGCATAGTAAAAATGCCACGCGTTGCGAATCCCTCTTGAACAGTTTGTTAAGCTTCTTCTTCAGGGAACCACATAACTACGTTTTGTTCCATAAAGGCTTTAAGGATAGACAGTGATTCTAGTGCATCAGACTTGGCTAAAAGTTCAGCTGACTCAAAGCGCCCATCGATCATCTTTTTTATAAGGGAGCCTGATTTGATACCCGCTTTAGCATGCACATACGGATTTCTAATTTTCCTTAGAGCTTCCAGTGAAACGTAAAGCTCTTCACCTATAATACTCTCGCTCAGTGAGTTATCGATAATCTTTTTAAATGACGATTCTGCAATCGCGTTTTGACCTCGCATTATGAATTCGCCAGATAAAGAATGCTCGATAAACGCTTGAGCAAGCAGAACAACAGCCATGTAGTTTCCATTGACATAGCTATTAGCTACTTCATGCAACGCAAGTTGTGATTGCATACCACCGGTTAACAGCTTGTCACCTTGTGGTCCAAACAATTCATTTAACTCAACAAAACGTTCAATTTTATCGGCTTTATTAAGTTCTTCGTCGGCAAGAAAATTCTCGATTCCTTGCTTTTTTAGTTCTTCGTAATCCATAGTTTTCTCATTGAAGCTTAACGCCCGGCTAAGGGGTTGACAACGCAC
>NZ_CAWPDB010000084.1:0-2740 GCF_963886625.1 Vibrio sp. V23_P3S9T160 | reverse complement strand
TCTCCGCCGATGATGAATCCAATAACAAAATCAATAATTACATTGATAAAGAGTTTCAAAATATTGACCGTGAAACCTTCAAGCAGCAGCTGCGTGATGCTATGAAAAATATTACCGCGGATTACGAAACTGGGTTAAAAAAAGGCCGTAAAGTATCTGTAAACCGACCGATTGATGGCGCACCTGCTCCAAAACGTCTTAGATAACCATTAATGCGCTATTCTGCTCTGTGCATTCGATAGAAATGCGCTACTATTTGAACAGAAATTAGCCCCACAAAACATGGTGAAAATTTGAGAGTTGTCCTTAGTTTGTGCCTGTTTTTCTCCTCATTAGTACTGGCTTCTCCTGTTGCTGAGCTAACTGCCCAAGCTCAGCAACAAAACTCAAATGCGCAATATCAATTGGCGCTGGCTTATCAGCAAGGGGACAAAGTTGCTGTTAACCTAAACAATGCGTTTTATTGGTTTCAGCAAGCGGCGCAGAATGGACACCCCTTAGCCAAATCTAGGCTAGCCAACCTCTATTTAAAGGGACAAGGAACCCCAAAAGACATCCCTCAAGCTCTATTTTGGCTGACAGACTTAGCCACTAGCGGCGATGTGAATGCTCAATTACAACTCGCTAGAACATACGAAACACTCCCTTCGCCACCCTCAGCGTTAGAATTGTCAGAAATGTGGTATCGCATTGCGGCAAGTAAGAGTAGCCAAGCCGAAGAGGGTTATGCCCGTGTATTGCAAGAAAAATTCAATCAACAACGTGCAAAACAAGTCTCCTCCATCAGCCAATTAGACAGCGCTTTTGACAGCAGCGATGAAGCTGACATGGTGGTCAGCACTGCACCCGTTGATCGCAACTCGACAAGCTCTATCATGACGGATTACTTATCTCTGTTGTTGCTGATGGTACTCCTTTTGATGCTTATCTATCTTTTCCGCTTCTGGAGCCGAAAACGTAAGACCCAGCAACACGATAAAAATAGTCAACACCAGCAAGAAATCGAATCGCAGGCTTTTATGATCAAACAGCAAAAAAGGCAGCTTGAAAGCTTATTCAAAGAGATCAAAAGGCTACAAAACAATCATGTTGCTCAATCTCAGGATCAAAAATTACTATTAGCCTGTGCATTATTTGGCTTTAAACCCAGTGAACTTCCCGATGAAAAAAGCATCAAGCTTCGCTACAAGCAACTGTGCAAAATATACCACCCAGATCTTCAAGGCTCACAAGAAGAAATGAAACGACTCAATGGTGCGTTAAAAATCATCCTGCCTCACGTTAAGTAAATGTTATTTTTAATGCGAAATATTACCGCTCGCGATTAAAACACTCGCTAGAGATAGACAACGCAATCGATCTCCATCTCACTTAAAGTAACAAATAGTTAACTTAATTCTCTTTTATATGGGATAATGCGCCGCGAAAATTGCACCTAAATCTTCTAGGTGGGGAGAAAACATGTTTACGATTGAAGGTATTTGCGATTGGTGTAAACAACCAAAGCTATTAATAAAACACGAATATATTGATGGGAAATCGCATCACTCATGTGAAAGTTGCAATGAGTTTGCGCGCATGGATGTCAGGCAGTTTAATATTGCAGAGCAAGCATTTCGAGATCGACAGTCACTGTCACATTAGGCATCAATAGCTATACATGAAAAAGCGCCAACACGGCGCTTTTTTACTGCCTGTTTTAAAGCACAACCATTTCAACGACCATGACAACTTATCTAATTAACCTGAACTCGGGATAAGAATAGAAGGGAACTAAAAGCTGGTGCTGCGATCAGATCTTTCGACCAAGAGAGAACAACCGCAAAGGAACCAGCTATGCATAAACTAGTAGACTTATTCTGCCATGTCGATGACTTTTGTCAGGCTTTTCTACCCCAATGGCAACAACTCCAGATCGAGAGCGGTAAACGCAAGCGTCATCGTAAAGGCCGTATGTCCCAAAGCGAAATAATGACCATCATTATTGCCTTTCATATGTCGCACCAACGGGATTTTAAGAACTTCTACCTCGGCATTATCCACCGATACCACAAAAATGAATTTCCAACCCTGCTCAGCTATACACGTTTTCTCGAAGTCATGCCTTCCGTATTAGTCCCTCTCAGTTCGTTCTTCACCCATTTGAAAGGAGAACCTACAGGCATTGAGTTTATTGACTCTACGAGCATTAAGGTTTGTCACAACTTACGCATACCAAGACATAAGGTATTCAAAGGAACAGCCGCAAGAGGTAAAGGTACAATGGGTTGGTTTTATGGGTTTAAGCTGCACATCATCACGAATCACCTTGGTGAGATTGTTGCGGCCAAACTCACTCCCGCAAATACAGACGATAGAAAGCCCGTCCGTGAATTATCAAAAGGATTACTCGATAAACTCTATGCAGACAAAGGCTATATCAGTAAAGCACTTACTGAAGATTTGAAGGCCGATGGAATAACCTTGGTAACGACTCACCGTAAGAATATGAAGCCTAAATTTCTTGCTGCTTGGGATAGAGTGATGTTGTCAAAAAGGTTCATCATCGAGACCATCAATGACCAACTGAAAAACATTTCTCAAATTGAGCATTATCGTCATAGGAGCTTACATGGCTTCATGCTGAATTTACTTGGTGGCTTAATCGCTTACTGTCTAAAGCCAGAAAAGCCATCGCTCAATATCACTGATACCGAAAAGTCAGGACTGATGGTGATGGCTTAAACCGATCTCAGGTTAA
>NZ_CAWPDB010000083.1:0-2761 GCF_963886625.1 Vibrio sp. V23_P3S9T160 | reverse complement strand
CTATGGTAAATGCCGGAATGTATTTAATGTAATGTGTTTCCAAATTTTATTATATTTATATTAAAAACTATATGTATAGGATATTGCTATGTCTAGATGCCTGATTGCGTTAAGAGAAAAATTAAGTAAACTATTAAATAATAAAATTAACAATGTAGGATTGGTGAATAAACAACTTGCTATTTTTGATCATATTGTTTCACGACGTCAATTCCTTGGGGGCGCTGGGAAACTATCGGCACTGACAATGTTAATAAATAGTGGCCTAGCCCCCTCTGTATGGGCTAGTCAAAGTCCTCAGTATCAAGTAACAGACGAAAATCTTCAGCTAAGTGATGAAGAACAGGCAGAGATGGCAAGAGCCGCGACCATGACTCTTTCCGGTGAATTGATCGATGATCAGTTACTGATTAAAACAGGTGGAGAGATAACCAATACGGATAATCATCATACTGCGCTCTATGCGGGTCACCCGCTTCCTTATATTCAAACTAGTGCGGATGAAGTAGTATTAAATACTGCCTCACCCACACAGATTGAACTAATATCACTCGATAGTGATGCTGTTATCCGTCACACCTATCGTGATTACAGTACAGGCCATGGTTTTATTACTCAGGAAGTAGCCAATCTATCCGCGTTAACATTTCCATCAGGCCTCGAACTATCAAACATAAATAATTGCCGAATTCATGCATTTAATCATCCGATGAGCGGAAAAATTGATCAATATGGCTACACTGTTGATATGATGATGGTAACGCTAGTTGACCCCAATAATAACATTATATTTTTTTATAAAACACGACGTGTAAAGTTCAATAACGGCTTGATAATTCCTGATGAAATAATAGATACCGGCTGGAAGCAATATTTCTCTTTCAAATCTCAAAAACTAATACAAATTCTTATCAAAGATGGTTATCCATATTTATTAATGGATGACATCACAGATATTAACATTATTTCGTTTAGTGACTTATACGTTACAGATGATGATTTCAATCCTTACTGCCCACTCCGGATTTCAAAAATTTCAAACCCTTCTAAATTGTTTTTTACTGATTCATATACAACTAATAGTACCTTTGACAATTCACATGCGATCAGATTGTTCAATATAGATAGAAGCACGGGACAATACAGCTTACTCT
Source organism: Vibrio sp. V23_P3S9T160 (assembly GCF_963886625.1). NCBI lineage: Bacteria > Pseudomonadati > Pseudomonadota > Gammaproteobacteria > Vibrionales > Vibrionaceae > Vibrio > Vibrio sp. V23_P3S9T160. Next base: position 1,607 of record NZ_CAWPDB010000083.1, on the reverse strand, counting down.
TTCTACCTAATCAAAGCAGCGGCCTGGCTAGTGGTACTGACATATGGTATAGCTGTCAAAACTATAATGGAGGAAGTAGCGCCATCTACTTAGAAGGTGGCAACGTCATTCGCAAGAGTCTGTTCACAACACCAAACGACAATGTCGGATATAGTACCTGTAAACTGACAGGAGATAATGATAGTACAGGTTCGTTTTATGAAGAGAATCTGACAACATCAAATGGATTACTGGCAGGAAACATCAAATGTATCAAGCTACAACGTAACTCTGATGGACTACATACTATATATGCCACAAGTCAAAACGAAAAAATTTATAAATTACGACAATACAGCCAAAAAGCAGATGATGACTCATTAACAAGTCCATTCGTTGCAGCTAGCTATGTCTTGAGCAATGGTACCTACATTGAAGGTGCTTTCGAATGCAATGGGGGTTTACCTGACACAGCACAATGGAGCCAACTCTACGAGAATATGTTCGATATTCTAGTACCACCGTTATCTGATAACGAGTCAGACTACTTCACCATAAGTGGCACCGGGTATTCTCTATACTCAGTTGAAAAATATACGTTGATGTCATTTAGCGAAAACTTGATGATGCCAATGAGCGAGGATGAGATTACTGCTAATACAAATCTTGCCACTGAGCAGATCACGGATACCTTCTTTCATGGTGAAATTAATGTACTGGACACTTCTGGGCTACCAGTTAAAGACGGGATCAAGGTTGAGCTTCGTGCTTCACGTACCTGTCGTATTATAGATAACAAATCAAAATATGCGCATACGATTACTCGTTCACAATCTGCTGTATTAGAAACGAACGCCCTTGGTCGCGTTATTATATCGACCAGAGCTGATGACATGACAGCTCCTACCTTGTTTGCGCGTATTTATGACGATAATAATAGTTTGTCAATCACAAACAATTGTGTCGAGCTTTCTGAAGAAGGGGGGCAACATGAATGGTGTGTACTAAATCCTGATTCGGATGCTCATACCAGAATGGCAGATACTACCTATACTACAACAGATTCGCTCACTCAAGCGGGTATTATTACCTCAGATGTCCCAAGTGGAACTCAAAATGATGTAACTCAGATTATTCAATCTGCTGGTAGTGCTCTCGCAACCACCGTAGATTCCGCAACGCCAGAAGATGAGCTGCAATCAAGCGAGTGGAAAACTCAACTATCGCCACTTACTCATACTCGGAAAATAAGTTTGAGAAATCGCAAATGGAAAGCAGCTACTGGAAATACAAATGCAACTATTTCTTTTAGCTTTCCTCAGCATGTTAACATAAGTGGCGACCCCATCGCTATGACCAACTATGGTGCCTCAATTTACCATAGTATTGGCCACTTTTTCAGCGACGTGATTCATAGCCTTAAGCACAATGTCACCATCCTAATTGACGGTATAGCACGGGAAATAACCCGAGCGGCCATCAATTTTGGCAATGAGGTAACGGCAGCTTATTACTATATAGAGAATGGTGTTGAAAAATCTGTTCAATTTATTCTTGATACTGCCGAGCATATAGCACAGGCAGTAACATCTATCATCACCAAGATCACCTCTTATGCCGGTGACTTA
>NZ_CAWPDB010000082.1:0-2872 GCF_963886625.1 Vibrio sp. V23_P3S9T160 | reverse complement strand
CAAGAGGGATTGCCAACGCGTGGCGACTTTAGTACAAAATTGAAGTTCAGTGTTTACAGTGTGTTTTTTGAGTTCGGCGGTGCGTTGTCAACCCCTTAGCCGGGCGTTAGCCAGCAGTGAATTATTACGGAGGTAATTCTGCATGAAATATGAACTCCCATTTAAAGAAACGGGCTACCTTCCAAAGGTAGTGGCGACTTTAAGTGGTTTAGATGAACAAAAAAGTGGGCATGAAAAACTACAGCTGAACCACCCACTTGATGTGTTCTACTTTACTTTTACTGATGTGATTAAGAGCGTCAGCCGACTTACATCTCGGTACGAGAAAGATATAAAAAAAAGAAAAAATAATAGTCAGTTCAAACCGGACGACATAGAAGAGTATAGTGTCGATATCTTTAATACAATCTTCTATTTGTCCAACTTTATAGAAGCTTGTCAGTCTATTATTAAGTCCGTATGTCATGATGAGGCTAAACTGAAGACAAAGGCTGCTCGTGAGTTTAATGAATCTACAAAAGAATACCGAAGTCATATATCAACAATTATCAATGAAATTAAACACAAGCACAGAAGAGTTAATACGTTCTCTTACGCTTGGGATAATAACTTGATAATTGGCTACTATATTGAAGGCGTTGTGGGGAAAGGGGTTCTAGGTCCGGATCCGTTGATTCATAAGGACTTCAATGGACTCAAAACTGGATTTTCTTTAAATCGATATATTCCATACTATATAATTAATCTCTATCATGTTTCGTCCTGTTTAGATCATGTATTGAAAAAGTATGGAAAGTTAGGAGGCTCAGGTTTTGAACCTAGGGAGAACCGAGAAATAGTTGACTGTATTGAAGCGGTATCACGATTACCAATGTTGCTATTCAGTGATGAATTCGAACTTAAAACTCCAGCTGTATCAGCTAAGAGTGATGACAGGTTTTTGCTTGAATTTCCCGGGAAGCGTAAGATTGAAAACAAGAAGCTACATATCGCTGACTTGTCTTTGGGAGCTCGTATAGGTTTGCACAGTAGAGAAATAACCTTCCCGTACTTTACTGGCTAACAATCTGTTTAAGAGTGATTCGCAACGCTTGGCATTTTTGCTATGCGTTGCGTTTTGTGTTTAAGGTGGTATGCGGGAGCTTCGGTATTGCGTTGCTCACACCTTAACAGGGCGTTAGGCAAGGTGAGTTTTTATCGGCTAAATCGAGTTGGAATTGAACGGTAAATTCCATGTTCTCAGACTGAACTTAAGCAATAAATAGTCATCACATATTTGTTGTTTCTTGATCGCGTTGGGTTGTTTGTCGTTGTGAATTTAGCGGCAAAATAACCTTCAGCATCCAAACGTTCGCCGAGCATGCTACGCTCGTCACTTTTCTTCCAAATCGCTCAATTTGAGTTTTTTTGTTTCTTTGCTGATTCAGCATTTTGGTTTATAAATGAACGGTTTAGTTTGCTTAAAGTTTACAAAAAGACTTGTTCTTGGGTTTTGAAAGCATTGTGTCAATTGATTGGCCTAACAAACGGCTCAAGAGGGATTGTCAACGCTTGGCGACTTTAGTGCAAAATTGAAATTCAGTGTTTACAGTGTGTTTTTTAAGTTCGGCGGTGCGTTGTCAACCCCTTAGCCGGGCGTTAAGTTTCAAATGAGGATACAGTGGAAATATTTAATAATGAATGGGTAGTCGGGATTGGTGGCGGTATCCTAAGTGGCTTGATAGTCACGCTAATTACTAGATACTTTTTCTCGAAAAAAGATAACAAAGAATATGCTCAAAAGATCTCTACCGTGAATCGTGAAGTTGTGTATGCGCTAAGACCGGGAATCTCAGAGGGGCACATTCCTGAGTTAGACGTATTGAACTCTTTAATTAATGCGACGGCTCGAAAATACCGGGTAGAAAAGTCTGATGTATATCATGCAAAGCAGATAGCTGAAGAGCTTATAAAAGAGATCATGGATTCTAGTTTCATATCTTCTGAAACTAAAAAAAGCTATTGTAGTTCATTGTCACATTTAGTTGATGATGAGAAATCTGATGGCGCAGAGCACGCAGAAGTAATTGAGAGAAAAGTAATAGCATCTGAACTTCGACAGAAGCAAACAGAATGGATGAGTTTAACTTTGGGTGTTATAGCTGCAATTCTAACAATGGTAGGTCCGCTTACAACTTTGATTGAAAAGTCATCACTAGCAATTTCGTTAAAGCCTTTGTTGGAAGCGGCATTTCCCACGCTTGCTGTTCTATCATCGGTGCTCATTGCTACTATTTCGATGATATTTGGACTTACATTAAAAAGAGTTCGTCAAAATAGCGATCATCGAAATAGTGAAACTTAACAAACGCTTCAAGACGGATTCGCAACGCGTGGCATTTTTATCATGCGTTGGTTTTAGTGTTTAAGGTGGTATGCGGCGGCTTTGGTATTGCGTTGCTCACCACTTAAGCGGGCGTTATGCAGTTCTACAGGCTCAACGGAAACTAAAAGACGTCAGCCCAATGTATTTGAACTGACGGAGCTTTACTCTTTTTGTCTATAAGGTGTTTATTCTGCGGCTTTTACTCTGATTTTGCTTTTGGCAACGTCAGAAAGGTTTAGGCTAGAAATTGCAGCATTAGCTTCGTTTTCGTTTGGCATTTCGACAAAAGCAAAGCCTTTTGATTGACCCGTTACTTGGTCTAAAACAAGTGTACATTCGGCTACGGAGCCATGAGCTGAGAATAAAACACGAAGTTCTTGTTCAGTTGTAGAGCGAGATAGATTGCGAACTAAAAGTTTCATGATGAACCAATTGGTAGTAAATGACAGTGCGAATTGTGGCAGCTAAAGATAAGTTTGGCTAAGCAATTCGTTCTCTATACTGAGT
>NZ_CAWPDB010000081.1:0-2874 GCF_963886625.1 Vibrio sp. V23_P3S9T160 | reverse complement strand
GCTTTAAAAGCGGCAACTGGAATAGCTGTGTTTTCTTTTTTTTATTAATTCAATAATATCAAAATTATCTAGTTATTACAATAAAACTTTATTTCTAATTTTTAATGACCATTATTAGATCTTACATATAATAATAAACACGATACACATAGCACACATTGAGCGAAGCGGATAATGAGTGCATTGTGTAGCGTGTTATTTATTGTGTATTAATTAAGATAATGCTAATATATAAATATGGGCACGAACATACACTTAGTGACCGACTAAGGATATTCACTCGTTCCTCGTTTCATATCCGTCGGCAAAGGGACTGCATCCCTTTTGAATCCCTGCAACCTTACCTTTCAAATAAGACTTCGTCTTACTTAAAAGATAAAGTAAATAAAACAACAAAACAAGAGAGGTGATATTACGATTTAAAACTAAGAGAAGATATTATGTATCAATTTTTGCATATTGAAACCTATTCCTTGCACTCTAAATATAATAAGAAGAGTCCAGAAAAAAGTTCAAAGTCATTTCATTCAGTTTCGCGTGAATTAATGCGTCATCCAGATGCAATTCCTCACGTACCCAATCCGTTACCTCCATCAGTCTTATACGGCTATGACGCTTATGTCGCTTTACAGCTTGCTCAAGAGCGCGTTAATGCGTCAACTGACCAACTGGGTCGAAAGATTAGAAAAGATGCTCAGGTTGTTTTGAGCGGTGTTATTTCATGCCCTTCTGATTTCAAAGAAGAATCAGAGTCAAATTACAAAAAATGGATAGCTGACAATATCAAATATCTTCAAAACAAATATCAGGGTGAACTTATAAGCGTCATTCTTCATGAAGATGAAAGCCATCCCCACTTGCACTTTATATGCATCCCGAAACAGACGGATGATTGCAAACTTCACATAAAGAGCATTCACGAACCGATAAGGGCAAGAGAAGAAACGAGTGGCGGAAGAAAAGCTAAATATGAAGCGTACAAAAAAGCCTTCAGAGAGCTTCAAGACGAGTATTACTACTCCGTTGCATCAAAGTACGGCTTTCTACGTGACGGCGCTAGAAAGCAGCGCTTAACTCGCTCTGAGTATACGAAAAGAAAAGAGTCAGCGAAGAAGCTATCTGTTATTCATCAAGATTTGTCTGACAAATTTGAGCAACACAAAAAGCAGAAAAACCACATAGCATTAGAAAAGTCTAATATAGAAAAAGAGAGGGACAGCCTTCAAAAACAAGAACTTGAAATTATTGAATCGAAAAAAGACTTAGTTGAAATTACAAAAATAACAAAAGAGAGAGAAGCAGATATGTTGTGTTTATTCAAAAGAAGAAAGAGCAAAAGTGCGGAAATTGAGTTTTACAAAAATGAAGCAAAATCTTTGCGCAGTATGCTCACTAGATTTAAAAGAAAAGTTTTAGAGCTAAAAGCACTTGTCAAAGATTACAAAGACAAGATTCATCAGCAGGCGTTTGAGATTGACTGCTTGAGAACTAGAGTTAAAGATTTAGAAAGAGAAAAAGCAATAAGTACTTACAAGACTGCTGCTCAAAAATATTCTGACTCAAACGTTTTAACGCCACGTCAAGAGTTTTTTAAAGATGAAAACAAAGAAAGGAAAGCTGATTTAGTCTCTGAAAATGAGATTAAGATTAAGCGCTCAAAATCCAAATCATTAGACTATGAACCTTAAAATGGTAGCTGCGGGCGGACTCGAACCGCCACGCCTTTCGGCGGGGGATTTTGAATCCCCTTTGTCTACCAATTCCAACACGCAGCCATTACATTAAACTATAAAACACTATAAAGCATTTCTTCGGTATCAGTCAAGAGTTAAATCATTTTAAAAACAATGGTTTAGCTCTTTTTTATTAGTATACGCGTTGAATTTTGAATCCGTCGTGTCTACCAATTTCACCACACCGGCATCTTGGGCATTGCCCTTTGATGGTTGGCATTATACGTAAGAAAGTTATTGGCGCAATAACAAAATATTGAAATACAAATCGTTTGCCGATATTTTCGCCACAAACCTTCAAGCTGTGCGTCTCTTCTCTTTTCAGATCCTCTTCGAGGCTATATGCTGCTGCAATTTCGCGAATACAAAAGATGTTTAGATATGATGAGTAACTCTATTTCTCTACCGCCTGCCGGATTACTACGCCGATTTGGTGCGCTCATTTACGATGCATTAATCATCATTGCTCTTGAGATGATGGCTGCTGGTGTTGTCGTTGCTATATTAGAAGCTCTCGTTGCGTTGAATGTGATGAGCTATGGCTCGTATGCAGATGTCAGCGACCTTCTCACTCGTCATCCCATTTGGAGCTATGTTTACACATTTTACCTTGCCGCTGTCTGGGTCTACTTCTTCGTCTTTTTCTGGACAAGAGCAGGCCAGACATTAGGGATGCGTGCTTGGCGACTTTTGATAATTAACGAACAAGATGGAAATTCAATCAGCGTCACGCAAGCTTTAATACGTTTGTTCACCTCAGGCTTTGGCTTGGCAAACCTCACCGTACCCTTTGATCAACAAAAAAGAGGGTTCCAAGATATTTGGGCCAAAACGAAAGTAGTGGTACTTCCTAAAGTTAATTGAGTCGGAATAACAAAAAGGAAGGTTTGCCCCTGTCTCTTGATCACAAGTCTGGTGAATCAAGAGACTTAGCCAGTTCATACCCTTCAAGGATGGTTTGTAACCTAAACCATCCTTGCCATAATGTCTTTATAGAAGCACGACCCGTTCGCTTTGTATTCTTCCAACCCCCTAATCGAGCAATACCTCTGTAAGCCCATGATATGTCCGGAGCTTCCTTCGGTAGCCCTTTTCTTTCTAGCTTTAGCCACATTAGCTTCCATGCTTTGCCTTTTAATAT
>NZ_CAWPDB010000080.1:0-5727 GCF_963886625.1 Vibrio sp. V23_P3S9T160 | reverse complement strand
GTTTATCTCATTGAATTTGCATAACAAACGGCTCAAGAGGGATTGCCAACGCGTGGCGGCTTTAGTTCAAAATTGAAGTTCAGTGTTTACAGTGTGTTTTTTGAGTTCGGCGGTGCGTTGTCAACCCCTTAGCCGGGCGTTATGCAACTCAGGTAAATTTAGGGATTCAATCTTTTGGGATTTCTCCGGCCATTCGTTTCGAGCTGTCGGCAAATGAGCATTTTCGCCTTCAAATTTGTGACTAACTCAAACCGTAAAACAGACAAGATTCTTGGTTTGCCTCAATCATTTTTAGCGTTGGCTTGCTGCCAATTCAGCGGGCGCAAAGTGTGGAAAGGGCAAGTTTATCGAGTATTTTGTACTTGCTGAAAATCTTGCTTGTTGAGTTTGTCTCATTCAAAAGCTTGGTTTGTTGTTGAAAGGTGGGCTTTGTTTTGGCGGCTTATTTATCACGGCTCTGGCTTGGGTTGATTCTTGAATCACTCAACCATTGCAATTGTGGCTTTTGGTCGTGTAAAGTCGGTTTATCTCATTGAATTTGCATAACAAATGGCTCAAGAGGGATTGCCAACGCTTGGCGACTTTAGTGCAAAATTGCAGTTCAGTGTTTACGGTGTGTTTTTTGAGTTCGGCGGTGCGTTGTCAACCCCTTAGCCGGGCGTTAGTTTGCAATCGGAGACTAAGAAACAAAGCGTGACTGTTTGAGATGCTTTTGGGGCAGTTGTGATTGCCCTAATACCGCAACAATGAGAATGCAGTCTGCTTCTTTGGTGTAATAAGCCATGTGTTTCCCCACTGGAAAGTAAAAACCATTTTGGTAAATATCTTCACAGCTTTTTCCTAGTCCTGGGTTATCCGCTAGAGTTTGGAAACCTGAAAGCAAGGTCGACTTATATTTTTGCCACTGCGCTTCAGCGAAATTTTCAATGGTGTAGTGTTTAATCTTGAGTAAGTGCTCTTGGGCTAATTGGCTGAGCTTATATTGTTTATTTTGCATATTGAGGTAAACGCTCAATCAAAGGGTGTTTAGAAAAGTGGCACCATCAACGGTTTTGCCACTATCTAAGTCTTTCTGAGCAGACTCAAAGCAGTGTTTGAGATAATCGAGTTTCATTGCTTCAAGTTCTTCAAAGTCCTTAATGGACATGACAACGACAGTATTCTTACTGTTTTTGCTGATGATGACAGGTTCGCGTTGTGCGCTTAGAAGAAGTTCACCAAAATTTCGTTTAGCATCATTTGCTGTTAGTGTGTGCATAACTAGGCTCCTCACTCAAAGTTTGAAAGAGTATAGCTCATGGTGCGAAGTGTTTAAAATGATTAAATCGCACGATTTGGGTGAAAGCAAACTAACAAACGCCTCAAGAGGGACTGTCAACGCGCGGCGTTTCCAGTCCCAATGAGCCGCGGTGGTTGCAGTTGTTGCGTTTAAGTTTGGTGGTAATGCGTTGCCAGCCCCTTAGGCGGGCGTTATGCAACTCAGGTAAATTTAGGGGTTCAATCTTTTTAGGTTTCTCCGGCCATTCGTTTTGTGTTGTCGGCAAATGAGCTTTTTTACCCTCAAATTCGTGGTTCGCTCAAGCCGTAAAACAGGCAAGGTTCTTTGTGTGCCTCAATCAGTTTTAGCGCTGGCGCGTTGTAAATTCAGTGGGCGCAAAGTGTGGAAAGGGCAAGTTTATCGAGCATTTTGCACTTGCTGAAAGTCTTGCTTATTGAGTTTTCCTGATTCAAAAGCTTGGTTTGTTGTTGAAAGGTGGACTTTGTTTTGGCGGCTCATTTATCACGGCTCTTACTTGGTTTGATTCTTGAATCACTCAACCATTGCAATTGTGGCTTTTGGTCGTGTAAATTCTGTTTATCTTATTGAATTTGCATAACAAACGGCTCAAGAGGGATTGCCAACGCGTGGCGGCTTTAGTTCAAAATTGAAGTTCAGTGTTTACAGTGTGTTTTTTGAGTTCGGCGGTGCGTTGTCAACCCCTTAGCCGGGCGTTAGGTTTTTCGGTAAGTATTTACATCGAGGTGAGGTAATAATGGACTTGTATGATGATGCGAAAGTGAAATTTATAATTCGTCCTCAAGCTGCAAAATGTTTCCAGAGATTTGATCAATGGGTAAGTATTGACTCTGATCTATGGCAAAAAGAATGTATTGTTCAAATTAGGCGTTATCAATCTATTGAGTGTTCAGATGGATTTTCGATGGATGTCACTGATGAGTGCTGGCACGATCTACAAGTATTCACTTTCACAGATGATCTTTTTGATGAAGACGTAAACGACACTAGACAATATGTAGTTGGGGCTGCTGGTTTTGAGAAAGATTGTAATGGAATAGCAATGCTTCAATTCTGCTGGATTCACCCGTTCTGGAGAAATCGTGGGTTATTAAAGTCTAATTGGTGGGAGTTTGAGTTAGAGTTAGGTAAATTTTATGTTTCTTCTCCGAGGAGTAGGGCAATGCAAAATTTTCTAGATTCGATGGATTATGTAGCACCCAAAACCTAACAAACGGCTCAAGAGGGATTGCCAACGCTGGGCGACTTTAGTGCAAAATTGAAATTCAGGGTTTACAGTGTGTTTTTTAAGTTCGGCGGTGCGTTGTCAACCCCTTAGCCGGGCGTTATAGCTTATCTCACATTTCAACCTAGACATTGCTCAATCGATGCCTCAGAGTAAATTCTGACTTTGCTCAACAAAAGGAACAAGTATGTTTAGTCACATCATGATCGGCTCAAATGATATTGAAAAGTCAAAGGTTTTCTATGATGCCATATTGTCGGTGTTAGGTTATCCGGCGGGTGTTATTGACGCTAAAGGCCGCTGTCTCTACATAAACCAAGACGGTGTGCTTGGTATTACTAAACCAGTAAATGGTGAACCTGCTACGCATGGTAATGGGATGACAATTGGCTTTAAAGTTAGTAGCCCAGAGTTAGTAGAAGCATGGCATGCAGCCGGTTTAGCAAATGGTGGAGTTGCTTGTGAAGATCCTCCGGGTATCAGAACGAGTGGACAAAGAAAAATGTATTTAGCTTATTTACGAGATCCTGCAGGCAATAAGCTATGTGCAACACATCATATGTCCACGGGCAACTAAAAGCACCGCTATAACAAACGCCTCAAGAGGGACTGTCAACGCGCGGCGTTTCCAGTCCCAATGAGCCGAAGTGGTTACGGTTGTTGTGTTTGAGTTTAGTGTTATGCGTTGCCAGCCCCTTAGGCGGGCGTTATGTGCTTTGGAGAAATTCATGGAAGTTATTGTTGTTGAAGAACATACATCTGAATATCCAAATCCTATTTATTTGAAGCAAGGCGTTGAGGTTCAACTTGGAGAAATGGATGATGAGTTTCCTAATTGGATATTCGTTGCTACAGATTCAGGTGTACAAGGTTGGACTCCAGCTCAATATATCGAGCCGATCTCAGGCACTAAGAAAGGCATACTGCTGCATGATTACGATGCTGTAGAGCTCAATACTCAATTTGGAGAAAAGCTGACAGTCTTGTTTGAACTTAATTCTTGGTACAGAGTGTCGCGTTCAACAGGTGAAGTGGGTTGGGTTCCTGTGAAAACGGTAAAACGCACATAACAAACGCCTCAAGAGGGACTGTCAACGCGCGGCGTTTCCAGTCCCAATGAGCCGCGGTGGTTACGGTTGTTGTGTTTGAGTGTTGTGTTATGCGTTGCCAGCCCCTTAGGCGGGCGTTAGCCGTTTTCATAATCATTAGCCAAAGTGTAAGTTGCAAAATGAGTAAAAAGGGTGTAATTTTTACTCATGACGAAATTCGAATTTGATGAAAATAAAAGCAGGTCAAATTTTGAGAAACATGGAATTGATTTCTATACAGCTCAAGGTTTGTGGAATGACTCTGATCTTATCGAGATCCCTGCAAACACAAGTGATGAACCTAGGTATTTGGTCATCGGCATGTTAAATGGTAAGCATTGGTCTGGCGTCATTACATACCGTGGACTAAATATTAGGATCATTTCAGTCAGACGTTCACGTAAAGCGGAGGTGAACTTATATGAAAGCGCATGAGTTTGATGCCAAGTTTGAAAGTGACGATGACATTTTAGGTGATCTAGATTTATCTAAAGTTAAGCGTCCAATGCAAAAGCAGAAACGGGTAAATGTTGATTTCCCCTCATGGATGTTAGATTCACTAGATCGTGAAGCTAACCGAGTAGGTGTTACACGACAGTCGATTATCAAGATTTGGCTAGCTGAAAGGCTTGAAAATGTAGCTCATCACCACACTTCAAACTAAACGGCTAACAAACGCTTCAAGAGGGACAGCCAACGCGTGGCATTTTTACTATGCGTTGGTTTTTGTGGTTACGGTGCTATGCGGAAAGTTGGTAGTAGCGTTGGCTGCCCCTTAAGCGGGCGTTATGCAACTCAGGTAAATTTAGGGGTTCAATCTTTTGGGATTTCTCCTGCTATTCGTTTTGTGTTGTCGGCAAATAAGCATTTTAACCCTCAAATTCGTGGTTAACTTAAACCGTAAAACAGGCAAGGTTCTTTGTTTGCCTCAATGAGTTTTGGTGCTGGTTTGTTGCCAATTCAGCGTGCGCAAAGTGTGGAAAGGGTAAGTTTATCGAGCATTTTGTACTTGCTGAAGATTTCGCCCGTTGAACTTGTCTGTTCCAAAAGCTTGGTTTGTTGCTGAAAGGTGAGCTTTGTTTTGGCAGCTTATTTATCGCAGTTCTTACTTGGGTTGATTCTTGAATCACTCAACCATTGCAATCGTGGCTTTTGGTCGTGTAAATTCGGTTTATCTCATTGAATTTGCATAACAAACGGCTCAAGAGGGATTGCCAACGCGTGGCGGCTTTAGTGCAAAATTGAAGTTCAGTGATTATAGTGTGTTTTTTAAGTTCGGCGGTGCGTTGTCAACCCCTTAGCCGGGCGTTATGTATATTAAATCCAATTTCGCTCACAATTATATGCAACAAAGTTAGTTATAATCGTTATGTTCTTGATAAGTGGAGGTTATATCAATTGAGCAACCCATATGAAGCTAATTATGGTTACGAGAAATCTAGTCGTGAGCAAACATGTCACTGTGGTGCAGTTTTTCATGTAAGTGTTCCTGGTCAAAAAGGACACGAAGAGCCAGAAGAGTACTATTGTCCAGAATGTCATTGTGAATATAAAGCACGTGCATCCATGTCTCCAACAGTTACTCTTATTTCAGGGCGCACAGATGGGAAAACAGGATCTTGTTGATTTTTGATCCATTGAAAATATAAGGTTTCAATATGAAAAGAGCAGGAGCTGTTTGCCCCAAGTGTGGTTCAACAACTAGACCCTACAAAGAAAAGATCATGGGGCAGGACACTCAAGATCTTATTTGTGCAGACTGTAAATATACTGGTTGGTGGACTGAATTTCAGCAAAAGGCAGATGCTGATGAAGATGAATAAACTCCAGTAACAAAGCTGTGTTAATACACATAACAAAGCATTTAAGAGTGATTCCCAACGCTTGGCATTTTTGATGCCATCGTTGGGTTTTGTGTTTAAGGTGGTATGGTTAGGTGTTGTGGTAGCGTTGCTCACACCTTAATGCGGCGTTATGGCGCAAGGTGAAAAATGGATACTATCGTTGATTTAGTTAGAAAAGATCCCGTTCGATTTGAAGCACTGGAATGTGTTTACCAGCTTGAATTGCCTCAGTGCTACATAGCCGCAGGTTTTGTGCGAAACCTTGTCTGGGAC
>NZ_CAWPDB010000079.1:676-2888 GCF_963886625.1 Vibrio sp. V23_P3S9T160 | reverse complement strand
CACAATGACATAAAAAGAACGATTGAAAATCTCCAGAAAGCACAAATTGAACTTTGCCACAGAGGCATGAACCACAATGTTGATTCTTCACAAAAGCTCCTTATGTTCGATTACACATAACGCCCAATTAAGGGGTGAACAACGCCTCCACCCAAACCTAAAGTATTGTGCCATAAACACTAAAACTGAAGTAGAAGCAAAAGTGCCAAGCGTTGTGAATCCCTCTTAAATTGCTTGTTAGGCAAATTACTCAAATAGTGCTGGATCGTGATGCTGACCGTTAATCATAAACGCCACACCTTTGGGTGTAATCTGCCACGCTGATAAACCAGATTTCACTGTATTGGTTCTTGCAATCCAACCGCCTTTTTCCAAATTCAGTAACTTTAATTCTAATTCCATCGTTGAATACTGATTATGATGTTGAGAAAGTTCGCTTGTTAGCATAGGGACACCAGACTCATAAGCATCGTGCAACAGATAGAACATAAAATAGATATCATCTTTATCTGGCTCTCTAGAATGGCACTCAAAATCAACATTTTGTAAACTAGTACTATTCAGGTACTGCCCTAGGATTTCGGCAACTTCTACTACCAATTCCATTGTTGATCCGACAAAAAACTCTCTTTTATTTGTTACTCGTCTAGATTTTAGCGCGTCATGGATTGCAGCCTCCGCAGCTCTTGCATCAGACACATTAAAAATCGCTGTCGGAATAAATGGAGAAGGAACACCGGTAGTATTAAGCTGCCTCAGGCGTTCATTGATACCACATGTCGTATACCCAATTTTCACTAAATTTGGCATTGACTCATTTTCTAGGAAATAAACAATTCCAGATGTAGTCATAGTTTGCTCCATTTGCCTAACGCCCGCTTAAGTGGTGAGCAACGCAATACAATGTTTCTGCACACCACCTTAATCACTAAATTCACCGCAAACCACAAATGCCACGCGTTGCGAATCCGTCTTAAAGCGTTTGTTAACACGCATTACTTTCGGTTTTTATAACATTCTAGGGCTGATTCTAACCAACCCTTTTGTTCTGTTATATTTTTTACTACCCAAGTCACAAAGGCTTCTGAATAACGATGAATATCAGTGAAGTTGTGATGTGTAGAATTATTATCCTGTTTAATTTTATGTTTATAGCAAATGGCTTGAAAGGAATGTCGATTTATTTTTTTACTACCCAAGATAGAATTAATTTTATTAATTGCCTCATTAGTCGTATGAGGATGTGTCGTGTTTAAATCTTTCGCTTGAGTGATAATAACGGCTTGCTGGCCATTGTAACCAACGCTAAGTGTAAGGTCTGCATTACTAGGATTCTTTGTTAACGCTAGTTTATATTCGATTGATATTGAGTATTTGTCAGAATTAATTTCCTTTGCATTAGTCTCAAACTGCTTAAGGAAACTAGCCACTTCTGAAGCTGTAATGTCACCGTAACACTCTTTGATTACGCCGATCTCTGGCTCTGGCCCATCAAGAACAAGGCTTAACATACCAACACTTTGTCCTGCTAGTGGGGAGTTACCCATTTGGTTACGATACCGCTCTTGGTAATTAAGTACGTTTGCTTGAAAAAGCCTTGACAGCTGTGGTTGCAATTCGGGTATAAGTAAATGCGTAGCCTGATCTCGTAGTTGAATTAGCGTTTCAATATTCAACCTTACCGGATCATTATTTTGTAACCTTAGAGGTAAAGCGTCGCTAATGGAGATACTTCTACCATTTTTATAAAATACTTTTTCTGAACCTAAAGCATCTAATATTTCTGCTTTTAAAAATAGTTCCCAAGCATTTACCATCATAATAGTAAATGCCTCTACACGGTTGCTCAAACTCGGTCGGTTGTAAACTTCAAGAGCTAAAATGAATGCATCAAGACTGCGTTTAATGAGTTTCTGATACATTTTTTCGTTGGGCGTGAGCTTGCGAGCTGAAGTACTTTGCGACATCAAACGAATAAAATCATCATTTGATACTTGGGACAATCCTTCTGAAACCCAACCACCTTTATCCGACTTAAAGATATAAGTACCATTTAATTTTTCACTAATATATTTCCCGACACTTTTGGGATTATATCCCGTAGCATCAGCAGCTTGCTGAAAAGTAAAACTTGCTGATTTATTTTCTCGTTCACGGAAGAACTCCAATAGCAAGATTCTCTTGTCTTGTCTAACCATATACTTGAACTCTC
>NZ_CAWPDB010000079.1:0-640 GCF_963886625.1 Vibrio sp. V23_P3S9T160 | reverse complement strand
TAACGCCCGGCTAAGGGGTTGACAACGCACCGCCGAACTCAAAAAACACACCGTAATCACTGAACTTCAATTTTGCACTAAAGTCGCCACGCGTTGGCAATCCCTCTTGAGCCGTTTGTTATGCAAATTCAATGAGATAAACAGAATTTACACGACCAAAAGCCACAATTGCAATGGTTGAGTGATTCAAGAATCAACCCAAGCAAGAGCCGTGATAAATAAGCCGCCAAAACAAAGTCCACCTTTCAACAACAAACCAAGCTTTTGAATCAGAAAAACTCAACCAGCAAGACTTTCAGAAAATGCGAAATGCTCGAAAAACTTGCCCTTTCCACACTTTGCACCTGCTAAATTCACAACACGCCAGCGCTAAAACTGATTGAGGCAAACAAAGAACCTTGCCTGTTTTACGGTTTGAGTTAACCACGAATTTGAGGGTGAAAGTGCTCATTTGCCGACAACACAAAACGAATGGCCGGAGAAATCCCACAAGATTGAACCCCTAATTTTACCTGAGTTGCATAACGCCCGGCTAAGGGGTTGACAACGCACCGCCGAACTCAAAAAACACACTGTAAACATTGAATTTCAATTTTGCACTAAAGTCGCCACGCGTTGGCAATCCCTCTTGAGCCGTTTG
>NZ_CAWPDB010000078.1:0-2957 GCF_963886625.1 Vibrio sp. V23_P3S9T160 | reverse complement strand
CAGTTCCAAAGCCCAGAAGAAGATTTTGTGAAGTTCTTTACTTCTCGCGTCTATGACGGTGTTCAAACTGCAAAAGTTAAATCTCAATTTCTAGACATTACCACTAAAGCTTTAAAGCAGTTTCTCAATGACAGTATAAATGCCCGTCTAAAATCAGCTATTGGCGCTGACGTCAAAGAATCAACGAATATTGAAACTCAAGTTATTCCTGCTGAAGACGTAAATGAAAGTTCAGAAAAATCTAAAATTCTTACTACAGAAGAAGAAATTGAAGGTTTTAATATAGTCAAAGCAATACTTAGGCAAAAAGTAGAAGTACAGAGAGTTTGTGCGCGTGATACTCAAAGCTATTTTGGAATTCTGCTAGATGATAACAATCGTAAGCCTCTATGCCGTTTGTGGTTTAATACTAAGCAGAAATATATTGGTATCTTTGATGAAGCTAAGAATGAAACTCGGCATCCGATCGAAACTGTGGATGATATATTCAATTTCAGTGAACAATTACAAAGCACCCTTGCATTATATGAGTAAAAACACATAACAAAGCATTTAAGAGGGACAGTCAACGCGTGGCATTTGTGGTTTACTTGAAAATTTGTGTTTACGGTTGTCTATTTTAATTCTGTGGCGGCGTTGTCTGCCCCTTAATGCGGCGTTAGCTTAATCGGAGAAAAGTTGTATATGAGTAAATACATCGAAAATTTGGCACAGTTCGGTGAGTTAGGCTCTGTTTTTAATGCTGCAACTATGAAGCAGTTTGGTGCAGTGGACTCTGTTGTTAACTCGGCAGCATTAAAACAGTTTGGAGCGTTAGACTCTGTTGTTAACGCTGCAACTTTGAAGCAATTTGGTGTATTGGACTCTGTTATTAACTCGGCAGTATTAAAACCGTTTGGAGCGTTAGACTCTGTTGTTAATGCTGCAACTATGAAGCAGTTTGGTGCATTGGACTCTGTTATTAACTCGGCAGTATTAAAACAGTTTGGAGCGTTAGACACTGTTGTTAATGCTGCAACTATGAAGCAGTTTGGTGCATTGGACTCTGTTATTAACTCGGCAGTATTAAAACAGTTTGGTGTATTGGACTCTGTTATTAACTCGGCAGTATTAAAACAGTTTGGAGCGTTAGACACTGTTGTTAATGCTGCAACTATGAGGCAGTTTGGTGCATTGGACTCTGTTGTTAACTCGGCAGCATTGAAACAATTTAGTGTGTTGGACTTAATTGCCAATGCAGTAACATTGAAACAGCTTAATGCGTTTGATTCTATTGTTAACGCTTCATCTTTGATGCACTTTGATACTCTGAATTCTTTGTACACAGAACAAGAATTATCTGAATTTTCTGAGGTATTATCAGAGATAGGTAATACCTTCCAAAATGGGGATTCGCCTCAACAGGATATTGAAAACACGTTTAAAAAATTACCCTTTTTCTTTCTCCTGTTTCTCAAGTATCTATTTAACTACATTGTTATGCCACTATTTGTTGCGGTCTGTTTGCAACCACTATTGGCAGAGTATCTCCAAAATAGCAGCGAACCTCGTCGGGTACAGAAAAGTGCCATCAAGAAACTACCTCAAAATGCTGGTGTAGAGACAACTGCTGTTCATAGGTTTATTAGTGGTGATGGGGTGCGTTTAAGATCTTCTTCCTCAATAAAGTCTGAAGTTATCTCTAATCTAAGCTTTGGGCAATTGGTGTACGTATTAGAAAAAGAACGTAGTTGGGTAAAGGTTGCTGTTCCTCAAAAGGACGGTAATACCCTTGAGGGATGGGTGTTTAATGAGTACACAGAACGCTTTAAATAATTAAGCTAACAAACAATTTAAGAGGGATTCCCAACGCTTGGCATTTTTGCTTCTACTTCAATTTTAGTGGTTACGGTACAATGCGTTAGGTTGGGTGGTGGCGTTGCTCACCCCTTAATTGGGCGTTAAAGCTACTGAATTAATCATTTGGAGTTACATAAAATTGGAAAAAGAAAATACAAGTAATAATACGATACTCTCAATTAAGAACGTGAGAGATGTAGCGATCATAATTTTTATTGCAGTCATGACCTTTAAGGTATTCACCATAGAAATTACATTAAATATGAGTGAGTTTGGCTTTACTGATTTATTGTCGATTATCGTTGCATTTTTCTCTATTGCGCTTTCAGTTGCATTCTATTTCAAAGCAACAGACACGAGTAATCGCTTTTATGATAATTCATATGCATTTACAAAAGAGATGTCAGAGGTCATCGGTAGAATGGAGTCTGGTTTTGGTGAAAAATTAAAGCACTTAGATGAAGGTTATTCAGGAATAAGAGATAAATTTGACCGGCTTCCTTTTGATTCTAGCCAGACCCAAAAAGAACTCGAAAAGGAAAATGCTGAAATAAAAAGGAAAGAAGCAGAGCAAAGAAAAACGCTAGAAGAATTGGCTAAGAAAGCTCATCTGGCTGAAAATGAAAAGCAAGAGTTGTTTGAACATATGAGCAAATTGAGTAGGGAGTTAGAGGAATCGAAGTCTCAAGCTAGACGTTTTGAACGAAGGATGCTTCTAAATGAATCTATTGATGGAGATTCTTTTGAAGTACTTAGTTACCTAGTTAGGCATCTATCTAAGTACCGAGACCCTGATATATCGCCTAAGTCACCACGTTCAAGTTTCAGGTATCTATTCCGGAAGTATAGGGAAGAAATCCATCCTGAAGCTATCAATGATCTGAAACGTTTTGGTTTTATCGATGAACGAGGCGAGTTGTCGAGAAGCGCAATCGAGAGAATGATAATGCTCGATCGTAACGTTGCGTAGCTTTAACAAACGCTTCAAGAGGGACAGCCAACGCGTGGCATTTTTACTATGCGTTGGTTTTTGTGGTTACGGTGTTATGCGGAAAGTTAGTAGTAGCGTTGTCTGCCCCTTAAGCGGGCGTTAGGTTTAATGAGGATAACTATAGATG